>JAYTJE010000123.1:0-32484 GCA_043731355.1 Nitrospirota bacterium | reverse complement strand
GATCCCTCCGGTTCTTTTGCTTCAAAGAGGCCAGACGAATGTGAAAGGGTTGCTTTAATCAGGAAGATTAGACCGGATTAATTCGGAAAACAACAGATGCCCAATATCCAAACTTCTGACCCGACGATCTTGAAAACGACGCGGTAATCACCTACGCGTAGTTTCCAGTAACCATGGAGTGTTTTCCTTAAAGGTGCGCCATACAGTTGAGGCTCTGTCGTTAGCCTCGTCTCGATGGCATGCCTGATGCGGGTTTTCAGCTTTGCGTCAAGTTGGTGAATATCAATGGCCTTGACGTCGGGATGATATCTCAGCTCAAACGCCACGATTACCAGACCTCGTGGTGTTTCAAGGCTTTTGACCTTGTAAACGTCTTCTCTCTTTTCTCCGCAAATGCAGAAAGCGCGATATCCTCTTCAATCTCAAGTGCTTCCTTTACGAGATCACGCACCTTGAGCGACAGAGAAATACCTTCCTTTATTGCAAGTCGCTCGATTGTGCTGTAAAGCGGCTTTTCAAAAACCACATTGATCCTTGGATTTTTTACCGGCATAACCTTCACCTCCACAAAACATAGTGTAACACTTATGACACACCTTGTCAAACCGAGAACACCGTTTTACTTGTAGTTACCAATGCTGAGTACAAAAAAGAACAGGGCACCTTTCGTGAGAAAAGTGCCCTGCGTTCTGTTTGGCTCCCGAGGCAGGACTTGAACCTGCGGCATGGTGATTAACAGTCACCCGCTCTACCAACTGAGCTACTCGGGAATGATTGGGAATTTGTAGGAAATCAGGCTGGTATAAATACCATATACAGCCCACTATGTCAATCGGTTATTTACTGGCAGGGAAGGGCTATGCGCTGCCGTCCTGGCCCTTCTTGAGTTCCATGATCACAAGCTTGGCAATCGCCTTGAGCGTATCGAACACCCCGGTGCCTTCGGGCGCTACAGCCTCGAAGTCCGGCACGCCGCGGGGATTCAGCGCGCGCCGCATTTCCTGGAGCCGCACGACGTTCGGCAGGTCGCGCTTGTTGTATTGAATGATGTAGGGGACCTTGTCGAGGTCATAGCCCTGCTCCGCGAGGTTGATGCGCAGGTTCTCAACGCTCTCAATGTTCGCCTCCATCCGTTCGATCTGCGAGTCTGCGACAAAAACAACGCCGTCCACGCCCTTCAGGATCAGCTTCCGGCTTGCATCATAGAACACCTGGCCGGGAACGGTGTATAAATGAAAGCGCGTTTTGAAGCCGCGGATCTCGCCCAGAGCAAGCGGAAGAAAGTCGAAAAACAGCGTCCGCTCGGTCTCGGTCGCCAGCGAGATCATCTTTCCCTTGCTGTCGGGATTGGTCTTTTTATATATCCACTGCAGGTTGGTCGTCTTGCCGCACAGGCCGGGACCATAGAAAACGATCTTGCAGTTGATCTCTCTCGACGAATAATTGATAAACGACATAGAACGGTGGTTCCTCTCCTTAACGCATTCGGGAAATAATCGTGGCGGGGTTAACCGAAGAGCTTATCAATATCTTCGTCCGTGATCTCCGCGAAGGGCGAATCAGCGGCCTTGCCTGACGTTTTACCCGTTTCCACTTTTTCAAGGAGCTGATTGAAGATGGCGCCGAGCGTTTCGGCGCTCTTTTTCACCCGGAGACGGACAAGGCCGAGCGAGGAGCGCTGGTCGAAGATCACCACCAGAATCACCCGCTGGCCAATGATGGATATGTGGATGTTGTCGCGCTGGCCTTCGTGGAACAGGATGGAAAACTCCTTTTCTCCCAGCAGCTTGGCCATCCCGCCTGTGGCGGCAATGTTGCCGGCCGTCAAGGAGGCAAGCGAGGTGGTGTCGAGATTTTCCGTTTCACCGGTAGCGGCGATAAGCTGGCCGTTCTTATCCACGAGGAACACGACCTTGGCATTGGCCTGGGCAAGGAGACGCTGGAGTTCCGCATCTATTAGCTTAAACTCTTCGTCATACATCACGAGATCTTGACCCAACATAGGTGCTTCTCCTTAAGCGCGGAATACCATACCGCACGGTAACTACGGGTTGGTGGCTATTAAACCATACTGACCATTATATTTCAAGCGTTTTTTTGGTTCTGGTCAAACGAAAACACAGCCGGGCGAACAAACCCGGCTGTGTTCTTTGTGATCACGAGGTGAGAACGGGAGAAGGAGCGTGATGTCAGCTCTTCGACATCTCCTGAAGCTTTTTGAGGCTCTCCCAGTCCTTGTCCACGAGCGTCTGGAACTGTTCGAGCAGGGCTTCGTTGCCCGGTGCAAAGAGATGCTTGAACCGGCCCTGGAGCTTAAGCCATTCGGCGACCGGTTTTTTCCGGTCCTTGGGGTCGTAGTTGATGGTCCACTTCCCGTCCTGCACCTCGTAGAGCGGCCAGTAGCAGGTCTCTACCGCGAGCCGGGAAAGCAGGATCGAGTCGTTGGTCTGCGAACGCCAGCCGCGATTGCACGGGGAAACAACGCCCATATACGCCGGGCCGTTAGTGGCCAGGGCCTTCTTCACCTTGGTTATGAGGTCCTTCCAGTTATGAGGCGAGGCCTGCGCGGCATAGGCGACATTATGCGCTGCCATGATGCGCGTGAGATCCTTGCGGCGCTGCGGTTTTCCCTGGACCACGGAGCCCACGGGGCAGGTCGTCGTGTCCGCGCCGAACGGCGTGGCGCTCGAGCGCTGGATGCCGGTGTTCATGTAGGCGCCGTTGTCGTAGCAGATATAAAGCAGCTGATGGCCGCGCTCCATGGCGCCCGAGAGGGCCTGGAACCCGATGTCATAGGTGCCGCCGTCTCCGCCAAAAGCGATGAACTTCATTTCCTTCTTGAGCTTGCCCTGCTTCCGGAGCGACCGGTACATGGTCTCAATGCCGGATGCCGTGGCCGCGGCATTTTCGAAGGCGCTGTGCATCCACGGCACTTTCCAGGCCGTGTACGGGAACAGGCAGGTCGAAACTTCGAGGCAGCCCGTGGCATTGGCGATCACCACCGGTTCGTCTACGGCCATCAGGACCTGGCGTACGATGGTCGGCGCTCCGCAACCGGAGCACATGCGGTGGCCGCCCGTGATCAGCTCTGGTTTGTGCGTGAGTGCTTTCAGGGTTAAGGGTTTTTCCTGGGTTGTGGTCATTTTATTCTCCTTAAATCTTTACCACGGATTCGCGGAGTCACGGAGAAGAGCTTTATATGTCTCTTTCTCGGTGTGCTCCGCGCCCCTGCGGTTAAGAGTTGTTAGTTCCTCACCGTGATGTACTCTTTCACCATCTTGACCTTGCCGCTCTTCGCGACCTCGATGCCCTCTTCGATCACCTGGTCAACATCGAGCGGCATCAGGTCCCTGCCACCGAGGCCGTAGATCTTGTTGAAGAGGACCGGTCCCTGGCGATAGGGGGAGAGGGCCGGCGCGATCTCCATGAAGAGCGGGCCGTAGCCGCCGTAGGAATCCGCCCGGTCCATGACGCAGACGGCCTTGGCATTCTTGAGCGCGGCGCCGACTTCTTCATAGGGGAAGGGCCTGAACACGCGCGGCTTGAGCAGCCCGGCCTTTACGCCCTTTTCACGGTAGCGATCAACTTCATCCTTGATCGTGCCGGCGGCGGAATTGAGCGCCACAAGAACGACCTCGGCGTCTTCAAGGCGGTAAGATTCGAAGAGCTCATATTTACGGCCGGAGAGCCTGGCAAATTCCGCGGAAACTTCCTGAATGACCCTCTTGGCGTTTATCATGGCTTCGTGCTGCGCCCGCTTGTGCTCCATATAGTAATCCGGCAGCACCAGGGCGCCGATGCTCTTGGGATTGTCGAGGTCCAGGAGCGGATTGATTGCGATATAGTCACCGACAAACTTTTTAACGTCCGCATCAGGGAGGTACTGCATGCTCTCGATCGAGTGGCTGATGATGAAGCCGTCCATGTTGACCGCGATCGGCAACCGCACGTCCTTGTGCTCGGCAATGCGGTAGGCCATGATCGTATTATCGTAAGCTTCCTGGGCGTTCTCGGAAAAGAGCTGTATCCAGCCGCAGTCACGCATTCCCATGCCGTCGGAATGGTCGCCGTGAATGTTCAGCGGCGCGGACAGCGCGCGGTTCACCAGCGCCATCAGGATCGGCAGGCGGTAGCCGGAGGCGATATGCAGCATCTCCCACATCAGGGCCAGGCCCTGCGAACTCGTGGCGGTAGCCACGCGGCCGCCGGCTGCCGATGCGCCGATACAGGCGCTCATGGCGCTGTGCTCGCTCTCCACGAGGATCGTTTCGGTATCCACCTTGCCGTCGGAAACGAACTTGGTAAAGGATTCCATGATGCCCGTGGAAGGCGTGATGGGATAGGCGGGCATGACATCGGGGTTCAACTGGCGAAGCGCTTCGGCAACCGCCTGGTTGCCGGTGACCGCCACGGTCTTGGTCGTCGTTATTGCCATGTTATTTCTCCTCCTCTTCCATGACAATGGCCTTGTTGCCTTTTTTGCCCGGACACTCCATGGCGCAGACACCACAGCCTTTGCAGTGGTCGTAATCGAATCCGATCATTTTCTCGTCCTTCGCCTTGACGGCGGAGTCAGGGCAATAGACCCAGCAGAAGAGGCACTGAATGCAGTTCTCCTCGATCCAGCGCGGCTTGAGCGAACGCCACGAACCGGTCTTATATTCGGTCGCATTGCCGGCCTTCAGGATCGTGCCGGCATGGGGGAGTTCTTTCCAGTTCATCTGTTTTTTCATCCTTCGTGTACCTCCTCGTACCCGCGCTTTACCGCGGTAAGGTTCCCATCGATGATCTTCTGCGCGAACTTCTTGCCGAAACTCCCCTTTACATCATCGAGCAGCACTTCCATGGTCACGATCGCCGTGGCCCGGTTCACCGCGCCGAGCATGCAGGAGTTCGGCATGTTTCTGCCTATGGTCTCTGTTGCGATTTTGGACGCGTCCACCGTGAAGACCTTCTGGGTAGATTTGGCTTTCAACTTCGCGCGTATGTCTTTCGGATCTTTGCCCGTGTTGATAATGAAGACCGCATCATCCTTCGCGCCCTCGGTCACATTGATCGCATCGAGGAGCGTTGCGTCAACAACCGCCACCACGCCGGGGTTCAGCACCGGGCAGTGCATCCGGAGTATCTTCTCGCTGATCCGGTTATACGCGCGCAGCGGCGCGCCCGCGCGCTCCGGTCCGTATTCCGGGAAAGCCTGCACATTGCGGCCGCCGGAAAGACAGGCATCGGCGAGCACTTTGGCCGCGGTCACGGTACCCTGACCGCCCCGGCCATGCCATCTGATCTCAATCATTTCTGCCATAATAATTTCCTCCCACTCAATTTCGGATTGCGGATTAGCGATCTCGGATTCTTTGTTCAACCCGCAATCCGCATTCCGAAATCCGCAATCTGTTTACATTTCTCTTCGTCCTTCAAGCGCCCGTTGCACCGTGTTCTCGTCGGCGTATTCGATGTCCCCTCCTACCGGAAGTCCATAGGCGATACGGCTGACGCTGATACCGAGCGGTTTGATCAATTTCGAAAGATAGAGAGCCGTCGTCTCACCCTTGACCGTCGGATTTGTTGCGATGATGACCTCTTTGACCGTGCCGACCTTGAGTCGCTCCAGCAGGCCTTCGATCCTGAGGTCCCCGGGGCCGATGCCGTCGAGCGGCGAAATTGCGCCCATGAGCGCATGATAGCGGCCGCGAAAAATACCGGTCCTCTCGAGGATCAGGATATTGCTTGGCTCTTCCACGACGCAGATGCGTGAGGAGTCGCGCTTATCGTCGCGGCAAAGGCCGCAAACCTCGTCCTCGGTGATGTTATTGCAGACCGTACAGTAACGACTGTTGTTTTTCAAGTCCAGAATGGCCTGCGCGATCCCGAGAGCCTCTTCGCGCGGCATGCTGAGAATAGCGAAGGCAAGACGTTCAGCGCTTTTTTTCCCGATACCCGGAAGACTGGAGAACGCTTCGACCATTCTGCCTATGGCCTGACCCGACACTTCGGCGGCCTGCGCGCCCGCCCTTCCCTGTCGGCCCGGCCGTGACGAAACCCGGGGCGCTCGTTCCTGTTCTTTCACCACTGCCATCTTGTTCTGACCGCCCTGGTCCATTTCATGTCGGAAAAATCTTCGTTCAACGCTTTTAGAGCAACCCCGGAGGAAGGCCCATGCCCGCTGTCAGCTTGGACATTTCATCCTTCATGAGCTCCTGGGATTTTCTGAGCGCTTCATTAACCGCGGCCGTGACCAGGTCCTGAAGCATCTCAATATCCTTAGGATCCACAACAGAAGCATCGATCTTTATCGAAAGGACCTCCTGCCGTCCATTCGCTACCACGGTAACCATACCGCCGCCCGAGGAGGCCTCCGTTGTCTTGCCCGCAGCCTCTTCCTGGAGCTTCTTGACCCGCTCCTGCATCTGCTGGGCCTGTTTCATCAAGTTACCAATTATATTTTTGGACATGCAAGGCCTTTTTGTACCGTTGAAGTTGAATCGCCTGAGTGGCAGGAAGATTATAATAAAAGAACAGGGGCCGCTTTGCAAGAGAAAACGGGGGGTTTATGCCGGTATAAAAAATTTAAATGTCTTCTTCGGGGTGTTCCGTTTCTATGACCTCGCCTCCGAAAATCCTGAGCGCGTCCTGGACGATCGGGGGTTGCTCCTCTGGTTTCTTTTTTGCCGGTGCTTTTCCCCGGTCTGGCGATCGCCCGGCTTCTTTCAGGGCAAGCGGCTTTATGATAAGTTGAATTTTCCTGCCGAGCACCTCGCTGGCAATCTGCTCTATATAGTCGCGATGCTCCTGCTTTTCAACCTGGTCCCGCTGAAAGCCCGCCGGAAGCCCGAGCGTAAAACCACTCTCTGACGTATCGAGCACTTTGCTCTGTGCAAGATAGGACGCAAACATGGGTTTTTTTGAATTCAAGGCGCTCATGACCCTGCCCCACTCGTCTGCTGCTCCTCCACCCCCCGCAACCGGCGCCTCCGCTGTGCGGTGCTGCGAGGAAACGGTTGTTGCCTTCGGCACGTAGGATCCGGACAGCTCGCTTACCCCGCCTGGCAGCGGCGCGCACAAAACGGTTCCCGGCGTAAGTCTGCCCTCAAGTTCCTTCATCCGGACAAGCACCTCGGCAAGCGGCCGCAGCGGTGTGATATGGCAGGCTTTGACGGTCCCCATTTCAACCGTAAACCGCTGGTGAGGCGACCAGCGCATTTCGTCCAGTGTTTTTGAAAGGCTGTCAAACAGCAACAGGAGGCGGTCGCTCTCCACGCCAGCGGCCTGCTGCTGCAGATTTTGAATGTCCGCGGCGGGAAGTTCAATGATCCGGCCAGGGTCCGCGGTGATCTTGATGACCATAAGGTTCCGGATATGCTCGACCAGGCCCGCCAGGAACTGGCGCATATCAAGCCCCTGCTCAAGCAGGCCGTCGATCTGTTTCAGCAAGCCGCCGCTGTCATGGGAAAGCAGGCCGGCCGCGAACTGCAGCAGTTTTTCCTGGCCCACCGCTCCGAGGGTCGCCTGGAGCTCTTCGTCCCTGACCGTCATGCCGCTGTACGACACCGCCTGGTCAAGCAGGCTCTGCGAATCGCGCATACTGCCCTCGGCTGCCCGGGCGAGCAGGGCAAGCCCCTGGTCGGTAATCGTAATGCCCTCGGCAGCGGCGATCTTGCGAAGCTGGTCGATGATCTCGTTCAGGGGTATTCGCTTGAACCCATAGCGCTGGCAGCGGGAATGGATGGTCGCCGGAATCTTTTGCGGCTCGGTCGTCGCGAAAATGAAGAGTACGTTCGGCGGGGGTTCCTCGAGGGTCTTCAGCAGCGCGTTAAAGGCCTCGTTCGTGAGCATGTGGACCTCATCAATCACGTAGACCTTGTACTTGCCGCGCGTGGGCGCATATTTTACGGATTCACGCAGTTCGCGGATATGTTCGATGCCGCGGTTCGACGCTCCGTCGATCTCGATGACGTCCACCGACGTTCCCGCCGTGGTCTCGATGCACGAATCGCAGCGGCCGCACGGGGTCGGGGTCGGCCCCTCCGCGCAGTTCAGGGCCTTGGCAAGGATGCGCGCCGTGGTGGTCTTGCCCACGCCCCGTGGCCCGGAGAACAGGAACGCATGCGCAAGCCTTTTCGTGGTGATCGCGTTCTGCAGCGTTCTCGTGATGTGCCCCTGACCGACGACGTCTTCGAAAACCTGGGGCCGCCATTTTCTTGCCAGGACCTGGTAGCTCATAGGAACATTACCTCGGGTGCGCTGCTACGGAGCTCAGTGAACGAAGGTCAAAATTGATCATCGGTTGCTGCTTTGCGAATGCGGGAAGGCGGGGAGGAACCGGTGGACTGCCCTTCGCCCGCACAGAAGCGCAAAGGTTGAATCGTTTGCGAATGGTGGAGGCGGGAATGGCGTCCGCACACTCCGCGCTTTGGTCTAAAACAAAAAAGCTCACAAACCCGGGCTTCCCTGCGGCACACTCGGAACCCGCTTACCGCTGCTTCCTTCCGGACCTGACGGGGTTCACGGGACCGTGGTTGCGCAGGACCCGGGCTTGTGAGCGCGATTACTTCAGTTCGGAGTTCGGAGTCATGAGTGGGAAGTTTTAAACTCCGAACTAAGAACTCCAAACGCCTTTATGTATAAAATATGGCGGAGAGAGTGGGGTTCGAACCCACGTTAGGTTGCCCTAAACACGCTTTCCAAGCGTGCGCCTTCAGCCGCTCGGCCATCTCTCCGGTTTTACTATTTCGGCTTGTTGATTTCGGATTTCGGATTTATTAATTCGCAATGGTCACAGACCACGATGTCCGAAATCCGCAATTATAAATGGCGGAGAGGGGGGGATTTGAACCCCCGGTGGAGTTGCCCCCACAACAGTTTTCGAGACTGCCGCCTTCAACCACTCGGCCACCTCTCCGAATGTGCCGCTTTAACCTTCACCGCGCCGACTGCCTCAGTTTCTCAAAAAAAACCTGAAGAACGCCGCGGCATTCCGTTTCAAGAATGCCTGGCGTAATGCGGTAAACATGGTTTAGCCTGCCATCACGGACCACATCGTAGACCGAGCCCAGGGCTCCCGCCTTTGGATCGCGACACCCGTACACCAGCCTGCCTACCCGTGCCAGCACCAGCGCACCTGAACACATAAGACAAGGCTCAAGGGTCACATACACGGTTGCGTCCGTTAACCGCCACCTGCCGAGCTTGGCCGATGCTTCGCGCACGACCAGCAGTTCAGCGTGCGCGGATGGGTCTTGCCAGGCCTCGCGCATGTTGTGGGCCGCGGCAATGATCTCGTTGCCGATGACCAGTACCGCGCCGATCGGCGTCTCTCCGAGCGCGGCCGCTTTCTCCGCCTCGGTCAGGGCCTGACGCATGAACTCTCTGTCGGTTTGCCGCGGCATGACATCTCTACAAAAACAGGAAACTGGGGAAAAGGGGGAAATCGCCCGCCCTCTCTGTTTCGTATCTTCGTAACTTCCCATCTTCTAAAAATATTGGTGCGCCCAAGAGGATTCGAACCTCTGGCCTACGGATTCGTAGTCCGTTGCTCTATCCAGCTGAGCTATGGGCGCAAAAGAGATGCACCGAAGCAAGTACTTCCGTGCATCCAAAACCAGCCTGGTCGGTCTGCTTACTTGTTCACGCCACCCACAAGCGTGAGAGCGATGCGCTCATGTGCGAAGGGGTGGATTCCGGGGTGCATGGAATAGAGCCAGATCTTCTGGTCTTCCTTGCCCGGCTCTGCAACCAACACCTGCGCTGCGGGGTTGTTCGGCTTATCCGATGCAGAGGTGATGTCCTTCTCGCCCATCCTGAAATCCGGGAGGAACGCAAGCACCTTGATCTTCATTTTCGTGTTCGGCACTGCCAGCTCAGAACCCACGGCCACCGTGTATTCTTTCGTGCTCTTGGCGGTCTTATCTTCGATGTTCAACTTCACGGCCTTCCATTTCGCCTTCACTTCAGCGGGGACGATGACCTTGCGGTCGACCTTCGGCATATTTGGCATTCCTGCCTGCGGCATGCCCGGCTGCATACCCTCCATGCTCGGGTGGCCCGCAGGCAGCTGGGGCTTTTCTTCCTTCTTTTTGCAGGCTGCAACGGTAAAGATGAGACTGCCTATCACAACAGCCGCTAACAACTTTTTCATGGTGATACCTCCTTAAAAATATGAATGCTGAAATTACAGGGATCGCTGCCCTGGTCGTCCTGCGCTTGCATGATCATACCGCGGGAAAAATGGCGGAGAGGCCGGGATTCGAACCCGGGGTGGAGTTACCCCCACAACTGCTTAGCAGGCAGCTGCCTTCAGCCGCTCGGCCACCTCTCCGTGTTTACTTCTGTTCTGTATAAAACATGGCGGAGAGAGAGGGATTCGAACCCCCGGAGCTTGCGCTCAACGGTTTTCAAGACCGCCGCCTTAAACCACTCGGCCATCTCTCCGTATAAACCGCCGCATTCAGAAGTCAGGAGACGGAACCCGGCAAAAAAACATGGCCGGATGCATCACTTATGACTTCTGGCTTCTGACTCCGCTCCTCGCTGTTATTCGCTCCGCCCCGCCCATATAGGGCCTGAGCGCTTCCGGTATCACAATGCTGCCGTCAGGCTGTTGATAGTTCTCGAGGATCGCCACGACCGTGCGTCCCACCGCCAGGCCGGAGCCGTTCAGCGTATGCACGAACTCGGTTTTCTTCCCGCCTGCGGGCTTATACCTGATATTGCCGCGGCGCGCCTGAAAGTCCTCGAAATTCGAGCACGACGATATTTCCCGGTACTTATTCTGCGCGGGGAGCCAGACCTCGATATCGTAGGTTTTGGCCGCTGAGAAACCCAGGTCTCCGGCGCAGAGTACGATGACCCGGTACGGGAGGCCCAGCCGCTTGAGAACCTCCTCCGCATGGCCGGTAAGTTTTTCCAGCTCCTCGTAGGAACCTTCGGGTCGCGCAAACTTCACCAGCTCCACTTTATTGAACTGGTGCTGGCGGATCAGCCCGCGCGTGTCCTTGCCGTAGGAGCCCGCCTCGCGGCGGAAGCAGGGAGTATAGGCCGTGTAGAGCACCGGCAGGTCCTCTTCCAGCAGAATTTCGTCCCGGTGGATATTGGTGACCGGGACCTCCGCCGTCGGAATAAGATAGAACGTGCCGTTCTCAACCCTGAAGAGCTCTTCTTCGAACTTCGGCAGCTGGCCCGTCGCCGTCATACTCGCCTTGTTCACCATGAATGGCGGCAAAACTTCCAGGTAGCCATGCTCGGTGGTGTGCAGATCGAGCATGAAACTGATCAGCGCACGCTCGAGCCGGGCGCCCATGCCTTTATAAAGAGCAAAGCGGGCTCCCGTGATCTTGGTCGCCCGGTCAAAATCGATAATGTCCAGATACTCAGCCAGGTCCCAGTGGGGTTTCGGGTCGAAGGAGAAGACCGGGGGCTCGCCCCCCTGGGGGGACCACCGCCGGAGCTCTACATTGCTGTTTTCGTCTTTGCCATCAGGCACGGAACTATGCGGCAGGTTGGGAGTAGTAAGCAGGATGTTTCGCTGCGCTTCTTCCTGTTCCCGGCTTTGGTTCTCAAGCTCGGTGATGGTATCACCGACGGCGCGCATCTCGGCAACCTTGTCTTCCGCCGGTTGCCCCGCCTTCTTGAGCCGTCCGATCTCCTCGGAGACCTCGTTGCGCCGACGGCGCAGCTCTTCAACGCGCTGCTGCACCGCGCGGCGTTCGGCATCCAATGCCAGGAACGCCGTCAGATCAAGCGCAATGCCCCGCCTGCTGATTGCGGCAATCACTTGATCCGTATGTTCACGAACGAACTTTAAATCGAGCATTGAGGGTAACACTCTCCTCGAACGTTGTCAATAACTTTTCTTGAAGATCCTTGTTTCGAGCGCCTTGATCTTGATCTGGATCGCCTCGGGATTCGGATAGGAAGGCTCGATCTCCTTGTAGAGCTTGAGCGCTTCCGCGAGCTCGTCTCCGGATTCAAGGCATCCGGCAAGGGCGAACTTGGCTTTGATCACGAGCTCCCGGTCCTGATTGCCATCAATGGTTTTCCGGTAAAAGATCGTTGCCTCATCGAGCTCACCTTTTGAAAACGCCGTTGTACCGAGCCTGAAACAGCCAAGCTTCGCCTGCGGACCATCAGGGAACTCCTTAACCTGCCGCAGCCAGACCGCGCGCGCTTCGTCCGTTTTCCCTACCCTGAACAGGCAGTCAGCCAGACTATAGAGGCTTTTTTCCCTGACTTCCGGGTCTGCATAGAGGGCCGCCTTGCGATATTCCTCGATAGCGCGCTCATAGTCGTTGTAACCCTGTTCATAGATCTGGTGGGCGATATACCACTGGGCCTGCGGCGCCATGTCTCGGCGGGGATAGCGTTTGAGCAGCAGTCGAAGGGTCTGCAGCGACTTATCGGTCTCGCCGAGATAGAGAAACTGCGTCACCCCCACCCAGTACAGCGCATCATCGGCGCGGGAGCTGTAAGGATGTTCTCTGGCCAGCTCCAGGTACATTCTGGCCGCGGTTTGGTATTCTCCAGCGTTCCAGCGCTTCGTCGCCGCTTCATACTCGTTCTGTGCGGTCTTGTCGAAAGTGTCACACGCGGTCAGCGCGAACGCGGCGCACAGGACCAGCGACGCCAGTTTCTTCATGCCGGGCACGGCTCACGCACCCGGTCCGGCCGGCGGTTCCGGGGCGGTTTTTTCACCCGCGGGCTCTTTCTCTTCCTCGCGCTCCACGAGCTTTGCAAAGCTGACCACTTTGTCGTCCGCCTCGATATCGAACAGCCGCACACCCTGCGTATTGCGGCCCTGCACTGAAATGTCCCGGGCGCGGATCCGCAGGACCTTGCCGTTCGAGGTGATCAGGATGATCTCGTCGTCCTCTGACACCTGGGCCATGCCGGTCACCCGGCCGTTCTTCTCGGTTATCTTGAGCGTAAAGATGCCCTTGCCGCCCCGGCCCTGACTTCGGTAGTCCTCGAGGGTGCTGCGCTTGCCATAGCCCTTTTCGGTCACGGTCAGGATCGTCGAACCGTCGCGCACGATCTCCATGGCAACGACCTCGTTGCCTTCGTCGAGCCGGATGCCAATCACCCCTTTGCCCGTCCGCCCGATCTCCCGCACATCGGTCTCGGAAAAACGGATCGAAAGGCCGTCCCTCGTGCCGAGGAACACGTCGCATTTTCCATCCGTGACCTCTGACGAGATAAGCTCGTCGCCCTCTTCAAGCGTGATGGCGATGATGCCCGAAGGACGCGGGTGGCTGTACGATTCGAGCGCTGTTTTTTTGATGATGCCGTTTTTCGTCGCCATAAGAATGAAGTGGCCCGGCGTGAACTCGCGTATCGGAAGCGCCGCGGTAACCCGTTCATCCTGGCTGATCTGGATGAGGTTCACGATCGCCTTGCCTTTGGCCTGCCTGCTGGCCTCGGGGAGCTGGTGCACCTTGAGCCAGTATACCCGGCCCTTGTTCGTGAAGAATAAAATGTAGCTGTGGGCCGAGGCCGTGAAGAGGCGCTCCACGAAATCCGCCTCCTTGGTCTCCATCCCCATTTTACCCTTCCCGCCGCGTCGTTGCGCGCGGTAGGACGTAAGCGGGTTGCGTTTGATATAGCCGGCGTGCGAGATGGTGATCACCATCTCCTCGTCCTTGATCAGGTCCTCGATATCGATATCCGAGGCCTGGGGTACGATCTCGGTCCGGCGTGCATCGCCGTACTCGGCCTTGATCGCAAGGATCTCGTCCCTGATGATCTTCATCACGAGAGCATCGGACCCGAGGATCTCGGCCAGCCGCGCGATCTCCTTGAGCACTTCTTCGTATTCCGAGATGATCTTGTCGCGCTCAAGGCCCGTGAGCCGCTGAAGCCGCATCTCGAGGATCGCCTGGGCCTGGAGTTCGCTGAGCTTGAACTCGCGCACCAGGCCGGCCCTCGCTTCCTCGGGGTTAATCGAGGCCTTGATCAAGGCGATGACGGCGTCAAGATTGTCCAGCGCGATCTTGAGGCCCTGCAGAATGTGCGCCCGCTCCTCCGCCTTCCGGAGATCGTACTTCGTACGCCTGACCACCACTTCCCGGCGGTGCTGAATAAAGTTCGACAGCAGTTTGCGCAGATTCAGCACACGCGGCTGATTGTTCACCAGGGCGAGCATAATCACGCCAAAGGTGGATTGCATGGCCGTATGCTTGTACAGCTGATTCAGGATCACGGTCGAGAGCTCGCCTTTTTTCAGGTCGATGGCGATGCGCATGCCTTCCCGGTCCGATTCATCCCTGATCTCGGAGATGCCGGTGATCTTTTTTTCCTGTACGAGCTCGGCGATCCGCTCGAGCAGGCGCGCCTTGTTCACCTGGTAGGGAAGCTCGGTCACGATAATGCTCTCGCGGTCCCCTTTGCCCTCTTCGATCACGGCGCGGGCGCGCATCTGGATGATGCCCCGGCCGGTAAGATAGGCCTGCCTGATCCCTTCATACCCGTTGATGAAACCCGCTGTAGGAAAATCGGGCCCCTTGATCACGGTCATAAGGTCGGGGATCGTGACCTCGGGATTGTCGATCATCATCACCAGTCCGTCCACCACTTCGGACAGATTATGGGGCGGGATGTTCGTGGCCATGCCGACCGCAATGCCCGCCGAACCGTTGATCAGGAGGTTCGGTACGCGGGTCGGGAGAACAGACGGCTCGACCGTCGTGTCGTCGAAGTTCGGGACGAAGTCAACGGTCTCTTTGTCGATGTCGGCAAGCAGTTCTTCCGCTAATTTGGTGAGCCGGGCTTCGGTATACCGGTAGGCTGCCGCCGGGTCGCCGTCAACAGAACCAAAATTCCCCTGGCCATCAACAAGCCGGTAGCGCATGTTGAAGTCCTGCGCCATCCTGACCATGGTATCGTAGACCGCGCTGTCGCCGTGAGGATGGTACTTTTTCAACACCTCGCCGACCACACCCGCGCTCTTGGAATATTTCTTGTTATGCAGAAGGCCTTCACGGAACATGGCGTACAAGATGCGCCGGTGCACGGGTTTCAGTCCGTCGCGCACGTCAGGGAGCGCCCGTCCCACAATGACGCTCATGGAGTAATCGAGGTAGGAGGTCTTCATCTCCTCCTCGATCTTGGTGGTTGTTTTTATTTCCAGAGGTTCCATTTAGTTCTTCCCGGGAGTTTGGTTTCTCTTCCGCATTGCCAAAACCACACGTCTAAACGTCCAGATTTCTTACTTCCAGCGCATGGCGCTGAATAAAAGCCCGCCGCGGTTCAACCGCATCGCCCATGAGGATCGTGAAGATCTCGTCGGCCTTGACCGTGTCTTCGATCGTGACCTGAAGAAACGTCCGCTTTTCGGGGTCCATGGTCGTTTTCCAGAGCTGCTCCGGGTTCATTTCGCCCAGGCCTTTGTACCGCTGGATCGCAAGACCCTTCTTGCCAAGCTCAAGCACATAGTAAACGAGCTTGCCCGTATCATTGAAGCTTTTTTCCTCGCCCTTCTCGCGGACCTTGTAGGCCGGTCCGTCGAGCCCGAGCAGCGCCGGTGAAAGACTCTGGAGCTCCCGGAACTCGGGCGTGTTTACGAAATTCTCGTCAAGGATAATGCTCGAATGCGCGGCGTCATATTTGGAGTCGAACCGAAGCCGCAGGGACTGATGTTCTTCGTCCGGCTCAATGGCCCACTCGGATTTAGTCTCGGGATGGAACCGCTTGAGGTATTCCTCCACGGAGAGCGCCAGCGCTTTGAGCTTGCCCTCTTCCTTGAGGTTCGCCTTGGTGAATGTTTTGTCGAGCAGGAGCGACCGCAGGACCATCACATCCAGTCTTTTCCTGCGGTATTTGTCCAGTATTCGCTCGAACTGCACCAGCTTCTTGAGCGTCGCGGTCAGACCCTCGCCGCTCAGCCACCGGTCCTGCTCCGGCGCAAAAAGCTCGATGTCCTCGGCCGCAAGATCGAGCAGAAAGTCCTCCATGCGCGAGTCATCCTTGATATAACGCTCGGTCTTGCCGCGCTTTACTTTAAAGAGCGGCGGCTGCGCAATATACAGATAGCCCCGTTCGATGACCTGCGGCATCTGGCGGTAAAAAAAGGTGAGCAGCAGTGTGCGGATATGGGCGCCGTCCACATCGGCGTCGGTCATGATCACCACTTTGTGGTACCGGAGCTTGGCGATGTTGAATTCCTCCGGGCCGATGCCCGCGCCAAGGGCCGTGATGAGCACCCTGATCTCGTCGCTGGACAGCATCTTGTCGAAGCGCGCCTTTTCGACGTTCAGGATCTTGCCTTTGAGGGGAAGGATGGCCTGGTTCTTCCGGTCCCTGCCCTGCTTGGCGGAGCCGCCGGCCGAGTCTCCCTCCACGATGAATATCTCTGAAAGCGCCGGGTCCTTTTCCTGGCAGTCCGCAAGCTTGCCCGGCAGCGACGTGGAATCGAGCACACCCTTGCGCCGCGTCAGTTCCCGGGCCTTTCGGGCCGCCTCGCGCGCGCGGGCCGCGTTCATGCCCTTTTCCGCCACTTTGCGCGCGACCGCGGGGTTCTCTTCAAGATAGGACCCGAGGGACTCGTTCACCATGGCCTCGACAATGCCCTTGACCTCGCTGTTCCCGAGCTTGGTCTTGGTCTGGCCCTCGAACTGCGGGTTCGAAAGCCGCACGCTGACCACGGCCGTCAATCCTTCCCGCACGTCCTCGCCCGACAACGCCTCGTCGCCGCTCTTCAGGAGGCCGCTTGACAGGGCATAGCTGTTCACCGTCCGCGTGAGCGCGGCCTTGAAGCCGACGAGATGCGAGCCGCCCTCGTGGGTGTTGATATTGTTGGCGAATGAGAAAACCTGCTCGATGTAGCTGTCGTTATACTGGAACGCGAGCTCGACAAAGATACCGTCGCGCTCTTTGGCAAGATAGATGGGCGCCGGATGAAGCGGGGTTTTGTTCTTGTTCAGGTATTCGATAAACGAGGCGATGCCGCCTTCATAGAAAAAGGTCTGTTTCTTGCTCGCTCGTTCGTCGGCAATGGTGATCCTGAGACCACGATTCAGGAATGCCAGCTCGCGCAGACGCTGCGACAGGATGTCGTAGCTGTATTCACGGTCCTCGAAGATCTGAAAGTCGGGTTTAAAGGTGACCTTCGTACCCGTCGTTGTCGTCGTTCCGGTGACCGTGAGCGGCGCCTGGGGCTTGCCGCGTTCGTAGCGCTGCTGGAACACCTGACCGTTCTGTTTGATCTCGAGCTCCAGCCATTCGGAGAGCGCGTTCACGACCGATACTCCGACGCCGTGGAGCCCGCCGGAAACCTTGTAGACGTCGCTGTCGAACTTGCCGCCCGCGTGGAGCACCGTAAGCGCGACCTCGGCGGCCGACCGTTTCTGTACGGTATGCATCTGCGTCGGGATGCCTCGGCCGTCGTCGATCACGGTCACACTATTGTCGATATGGATGACGGCATCGATGTTTTTGCAGAAGTCGGCCATGGCCTCGTCCACACTGTTGTCCACGATCTCGTAGACCAGGTGGTGCAGCCCGACGCTGCCGGTGCTGCCGATGTACATGGCCGGTCTCTTGCGTACGGCTTCGAGACCCTCGAGCACCTTTATGCTGTCCGCGGTATATTCCATCCACTCCTCGCAAAAAAAGGGAATGTCCGCGGGGTGCGGAACAATCCCTCACATCCAGAGCAACGCCTAACGTGCAAATCATAAACTCCGCACCAATTCCCACAGGTAAATACAAAACGCACTCCGCGCCCGTTTGCCCATTGGTTATTGATGCCGGGAATTTTCGCTCACACCCTCATGGGCATGACCACGCATTTGTAGTCCTCATCGCCCTCTTCCTTGATCAGGCAGGGGCTCAGGGGGTCGCTCAGCTCCAGCGATATGTTCTGCTTGTCCATGGCGGTCAGTACTTCCATGAGATAGCGGGAATTGAACCCGATGGCGAGGTCTTCGCCCGCATAGGCAACGGCAAGCTCTTCGCTCGCTTCGCCGATCTCGGGATTGTTCGTAGAGAGCACCAGGCGGTTCTTTTCGAGCTGCACCTTTACCGCGTTCGTTTTTTCCTTGGACAGGATCGAAACGCGTTTTACGGCGTGCATGAACTCATCCTTGGGTACCACGATCTTTTTGGTGTTCTGCGACGGCAGCACCTGAAGGTAGTTGGGGTAATTTCCGTCGATGAGCTTCGACACCATGACCAGTCCGTCCCGTTTGAACAGGGCGTGGTTCTTGCTGAAGCCGAGCCGCAGCTCGGCGCCGGAAGAGCCTTCCTCCAGAAGCCGCCGGAGTTCAAGCATGGCCTTCTTCGGAATGATCATGCTCTCTTCGGCATGCTTCGCGTCCACGACCCGATCGATCATCGAAAGACGATGGCCGTCGGTGCCGACCATGCGGATGTTCAGGCCGTTCTTGACCTGGGTCATGTGTACAAACAGCCCGTTCAGCACATACCGGGCGTCATTTTCGCCCACGGAGTAAAGCGTTTTTTTGATCATGTCCCGAAGCGTTTCGCCGTCGATGGCGATCAAGCCTTCTTCGGCAACATCGGGCAGGGCCGGGAACTCGTCCTTGGGCAGGCCGACGAGCTTGAACTGCGAATGACCCGAGACTATTTTTACCCAGCTCCCCTCGTCAACGCGGATCTGGATGTCCTCCGCCGGAAGCTCCCGAACGATCTCGAACATTTTTTTAGCCGACACCGTGACCGCGCCGGGCCGCTCGATCTCGGCGACGTAGCTGCCCCGCAGTCCGATCTCAAGGTCGGTGGCTATGATCTCCAGGGCGCCGTTCTCCGCCGAAAGCAGCATGTTCGACAGGATCGGCATCGTGTTCTTCTTCTCGACGACACCCTGAATTCGCTGCAGACCCTTCAGGAATTCCTCTTTTTTGATTTTCAGTTTCATCTAAGGGCGCCTCCCGTAATCATTCGGAGATAGTATCAGAATCCCCATGAAATAGCAATACAAAATGTTTAGCGTTTGCTTATTTATTTCAAGATTTTAGCTGCTTGATAAGCGCCTCGATACGGGCCTTCAGTTCGGGGTCCTTTTCTTTTTTTTCCTCGATCACTTTAATGGCGTGGATGACCGTACTGTGGTCCTTTCCGCCAAACACTTTTCCTGTCTCGGAAAAGGCCGTTCCGACCAGCGTGCGGCAGAGGTACATGCCGACCTGGCGGGGAAGGACCACTTGTTTAGTGCGCCGTTTTGATTTGAGGTCCGAGATCTTTACGCCAAAAGCCTCGGCCACGACTTTCTGAACAAGATCGTTGGTAATGATCTTGTCCCGCGCTTCAATGAGGTACCGCAGCTCTTCGCGCGCCAGCTCCTGGGTGATCTCCCGGTTGGTGAGCGACGAGACCGCGCCGAGCCTGACCAGTCCGCCCTCAAGCTCCCGTATGTTGTTCTTCATGGTCGTTGCCAGAAAAAGGGCAACATCATCCGGCAGCCTGATTGCCCAAAACTCCGCTTTTTTCTTGAGAATGGCGATCCTGGTTTCCAGGTCCGGCGGCTGAATGTCGGCGATCAGACCGGACTCGAACCGCGAACGGAGCCGCTCCTCAATGTCGGGGATCTCTTTCGGCTGGCGGTCGCTGGTGAGGACGATCTGCTTCTGCGCTTCATAGAGGGCATTAAACGTGTGAAAGAACTCTTCCTGGGTGCGTTCCTTGCCGGCAATGAACTGGATATCGTCGATCAGCAGGATGTCGATATTGCGGTATTTCTGGCGGAACTCCTCCATCCGCTGGTGACTGATGCGGTTGATGAGCTCGTTCGTGAACTGCTCGGAAGAGAGATAGGCAACGCGGGTCTTTGGTGACTTGCTCTGGATGTGGTGGCCGATGGCGTTGACCAGGTGCGTCTTGCCCAGGCCGACGCCGCTGTAGATGAAGAGCGGATTATAGGAGCGGCCCGGCGCATCCGCCACGGCCTTCGCGGCAGCGTGGGCAAACTGATTACTGGGTCCAACCACAAAGGTGCTGAAGATGTATTTTTTTTCGAAGTGGCCTGCCCGCTCTTCCCGCGGCTCGGTCTTTTCTTCCTTCGGCAGCCGGGCAGGTTTCTTTTTTTGGGGCTGTTCGGGCTGGACAAAGAAGTCTATTTCCATGTCATCCCGCTTGGTGATCTCTTTAATCACATCGACCAGGGTGGTCCAATGGTGCTCTTTGATCCAGTCACGGTGAAACTTGCTCGGCACCTCAATCAGGATCCTGTTGCCCTCCAGGGAAACAAGCTTGGACTGGCTGAACCAGGTGTCGTAACCCTGCCTGGACATTCGGTTTTCTATCAGTAATTGAATCTCTTCCCACAGCCTGACCTGATCCATAAAAACCCCAAAAAACAGCCCCGGTTACAAACATACTTATCCACAGGTGTTGATAGTCTCTTTTTCTATTGTTTTTCTTATTGTTACAGTTGTGCTCGGAGGTATATCGTCCGCTTTTTGTTTAGCCGTTTTTGCTGGACTTTTTGCATATCTGGATGGTCGTGTATAGTACGCACCGTGCGCTTGTTTTTACTAATGGTCCCAGCCTGTCTCTCGAGACGGGTAACTATAACAGAACACATTACTTCTGGCAAGGTATTTTTATATTCACATCGCAGACGCAGGCCTGTGTTGTGCGCATTGGTAAAAAAGTGCTTGACTTTGAAACTATAGCCGGGGTAAGATAAAACGATTGTTTCAGTTGTGTCATACAAACAAGCATTTATTCTCTAAAAACAGGAGGAAACAACATGGCTGCGGATATCAAGGTTGATCAGACGCTGGACTGCAAGGGAATGAGCTGCCCCCTGCCCATTCTCAAAACCAAAAAGGCTGTCGAAGCGCTTACGAAAGACCAGGTCCTGAAGGTGGTGACTACGGATGCGGGCTCCAAAAACGACATGGCCTCGTGGGCCAAGAGGACCGGCAACGAGATTCTGAACGTCGAGGAAGGATCCGGCACGTTCACGTTCTATATTAAAAAATCCGCTTAAGGAGAACCATACAATGGCAAACAAAAAAATGACGATCATTGCATCAAAGGGCTCGCTGGACATGGCCTACCCGCCGCTTATCCTTGCAACGACCGCCGCGGCCATGGATGTGGACGTCACGATATTCTTCACGTTTTACGGACTCGACATTATCAAGAAAGGCAACGCGGACAAGCTTAAGGTCTCTCCCTTAGGCAATCCCGCCATGCCGATGCCAGTGCCGATCCCGACGCTCGTGGCCTCGCTGCCCGGCATGGAATCGGTTGCAACGGCAATGATGAAGTCCATGTTCAACAAACACGGGGTCGCCTCCATCGGCCAGCTGCTCGACCTTGCCAAAGAAGCCGGGGTAAAACTTATTGCCTGCCAGATGACCATGGATGTCATGGGCGTAAAGCAGTCGGACATCATTGACGGCGTAGAGTTCGGCGGCGCTGCCACCTGGATGGATATCGCGGCCGATGCGGACATTAACCTGTTTGTGTAGCTCTTCCCTTGCATTTCCCTGAGCGTTCTTCAGCCGGTCCTGATATCAGAACCGGCTTTTTTGTTTTTCACAACCGCATTTGCTGGACTTTTCCGCGCGTTTATGTTAAAAAAAATTATGCGCATACCGAACAACCTCAAATATGACGACAAAGGACTGATCCCGGCTGTGGTCCAGGACTGGCAAAACGGCCAGATTCTCATGGTTGCCTACATGAACGCCGAATCACTGAAGAAGACCGTTGAGACACACCTCACCTGGTTCTGGAGCCGTTCGCGCCGGAAGTTCTGGCAAAAGGGCGAGACCTCCGGACATATCCAGCGGGTCAAGGACATTCTCTATGACTGCGACCAGGACACGCTGCTCATCAAGGTGGAGCAGACCGGTCCGGCCTGCCATACCGGTGAGCAGA
Source organism: Nitrospirota bacterium (assembly GCA_043731355.1). Lineage (GTDB taxonomy): Bacteria > Nitrospirota > UBA9217 > UBA9217 > UBA9217 > GWC2-56-14. The sequence continues at coordinate 10,641 of JAYTJE010000123.1, read as the reverse complement.
GTTGTTTCTTCCGGAGCTTTCTGGACAAAAAGGGAGAGGAGCAATGAGCGACGGCTGTCTTTTCTGCAAGATCATCGAAAAAAAAATTTCTTCCCGGATCGTGTATGAAGATCAGCACGTGCTCGCTTTTGAGGATGTCAATCCCCAGGCGCCGGTGCATATCCTGGTGATCCCCAAAAAACATTTGCCCGACATTCAAAGCATGACCGAGTCCGATCGGGAACTGGTCGGCCATTTATTTCTGGCGGCAACAAAGATTACAACACTCAAAAATATCTCTGGTAAGGGATACCGTACGGTTATCAATAATGGCGCTGACGCCGGGCAGACCGTTTTTCATCTTCACCTGCATATCCTGTCCGGAAGACGTTTTGCCTGGCCTCCGGGATAACCTACACACAGTTCTCTGTGTATAACGGCCTGACAACCTGTTTAAAACAGGAAGTCCGGAGTTTTCAACAATGTGGACACAATCCGCCAACAGGACAGGACCGGGGTTCTGCCCAATCTTTTCGCTCTTGTTTTCAAATAGTTCATAGCGGTAATCACATTTCCACAACCCCTACTACTACTACTACTAATTTATTAAATATAGTTTTATAATAGCTTTTACATCGTTTCCGTGTGGGTATCTTTTTTAAACAGTTTTTTACATGCCGGGAGAATAGCGATGGAAGAATTTAAACTGATTGGTAGTGATTTTATCGAATTAAACAAACTGATAAAAGTTCTGGGCCTGAGTGACAGCGGAGGTATGGCAAAGCTCATGATCACGGAAGGGCGCGTCAAGGTTGATGGGACCGTTGAACTGCGGAAACGCTGTAAGTTGCGCATTGGCCAGAAAGTTGAATTTGAAGGGCGCATTGTCGTTGTCGTGTAAACGTTGTTTCGCTGGTAAGAATAATTCTCCGGCGCATCGGTTCTTTACAGCCGCGCGGAATCGTGGTATAAATCCCGCCATGAAAAACATTGCTAATTTTTTATTTGAAGCAGGCATGTTGAAACGCACTCCGCGCAGCGGTTTCCAGTTTCTCGGGACCGGTGCGGAGTCTGTGGCGGAACATATTTTTCGCACCACGTATATCGGCTATGCTCTTGGCAAACTTGAGCAGGATGTCGATGTTGACCGCATGATAAAGATGTGCCTGTTTCACGATCTGCCCGAGGCACGGACAGGCGACCTCAACTACGTGAATAAAAAATATGTGAAGGCTGATGAAAAAAAAGCAATGGAGGACCTGGCGGGGACCCTGCCTTTCGGCAATGAAATAAGGGGATTAATACTGGAGTTCAATGATGGGAAAACCGAGGAGGCCCGCCTGGCACGCGATGCGGACCAGCTGGAGATGATCCTGGCGCTCAAGGAATATAAAGACCTGGGGAATAAATATGCCGAAGAGTGGCTGCATTTCTCGTTGCAACGGCTGCATACCGATTCCGCTCGACAGCTTGCGCGGACCATTCTGGAGACCGACTCGTCACTATGGTGGTTCAGCGACAAGAGCGACTGGTGGATCACTGGCGGCAAGCATTCGTAATTCCTGATAGGTCCGGTCGGTGGTCATGGTTCCGGATACTTCTATCCGATAAATGACACAGCGGTTGTGTTTGTAATGGTCCACCAGCGGCGTTGTTCGCTCGTTGAAGATCGTCAGTTTTTTTCCACTAATTCCCGTGTGTCATCGATGCGCTCCGTTCTGTCTCCGCCAACATTTTCCCTGATCCGGCAAAGAACTTCGTCTGCGGAACAATCAAGTACAATAAGCGCGTGGACCGTCGCAAGAGCGGTCATGTCCTGCGCTTGTCCTGCGTGGCGCGGGATGCCGTTCAGGACGAGCAAGTCTTGTTGCCTGAACGAGGCCCTTGTCAGGAACAGGCTGATAATTTTTTCTGCCAGGGGAAAATTTTCATTTTCGAGAAGAAGACCGCGTTCGAGAACGCCGTGGATAAAGTCGAGCTCAGCGGGAGAATAATCCCCCGAGCTTTCTTCGGTCGAAACAGCCCTGCGAAGCTCAGAACCAAAATCGAGGTGATGGCACTTCAGGCCAAACAGCCCTCGAGCAGCGATGGCGTCACCCAGCGGACTTTTGCCGACGCCCGTGGGGCCCAGCAGAAGTATGGCGTTGATGGGGAACATAATTGTCATAGGCCGTCTTGACCGGTTTTCATGCTCAGCACTGTAACAAAGATCCGGGGGCTTGTCAAAAAAGGAGGCCCGCCAACCTCCGGAAAGAGACCGGTTTTTTGCTTGACATATTCCTTTTTTCGCTTATAATGGCCGCCTATTCATAACAAACCAGAAGGAGCAGGACGATGTCGGAAACAACCGCGCAAAAGAGCAATCTCAAACAAAAACGGTCACAGGGCTTCAGAAAACGGATGAGCACGGCCACGGGCAGGAACGTCATCAATCGCCGCCGGGCAAAGGGACGGAAGCGTCTCGCTGTCTGATTTTCCGTTCGGGTGTGCCTGATGCCGTACGCATATCGGAAGAGCGAACGGATACGAAAAAATTCTGAGTTTGTAGCTACTATGAAGGGTAAAAGACTGTCAGTTGACGGTCTTTCTCTTTTTTATACCCGTAATGAGACGGGGAACTTCAGGGTAGGCGTGTCGGTCAGCAAAAAACTGGCGAACGCCGTAGGGCGGAACAGGCTCCGTCGACAGGTCCGCGACTGCATCTCCCGGGTGCTCCGGGAATATACTCTGGGGTATGATCTCGTGTTCGTTGCCAGGAAGGGCATAGCGCCGGATCACGACCGCATCCTGAAGGCAGTTTCTTCCTTGCTGCTGAAGACAGCGCTTCGCGGTCAGAAACCGGTGGGCGCAGGACAATGAAACATTTTTTCCTTTACGCGATACGTTTGTACCGGCGTTTTCTTTCTCCCGTTCTCCCGCCATCCTGCAGGTTCGTCCCGACCTGCTCCGAGTATGCACTCGAGGCCTTTAAGACAAAGAGCACCTCAAAAGCGCTCTGGATGACGCTGGTCCGCATTTCAAAATGCCATCCTTTTCATCCGGGCGGATACGACCCGGTACGGTAATTTCGGAGGATCCATGGAAACACGAAGATTCATTCTGGCCCTTTCTCTCTCACTTCTGGTGTTCCTGGTCTATGTTCGTTTTTTCGCGCCGCCCCCTCCGTCAGAGAAACCGGAAACGCTCGAAACAGCCCAGACCGCATCGATCGCCACGCGTGAAGCAACCTCCCGGAAGGCTGCGGTGGTACAGAAGCGTCCCGGCGTGTTTGCCGCCCCCATTGTTCCCGCTGCGGCGGGGAAGGACATCGTCATCGAAAGCGATCTTATTAAGGTCGTTCTGAGCACGGCAGGCGGTGTGGTCAAGCACTGGGAGCTGAAAAAATATATCGAAGCGGACAAGACCCCCGTCGGTTTGGGCGCCCTGTACCGGAAATTCACCGGCACTGCCAAGAAAGAGACCGCACCGAAGAAGGAACGGGGGAACGTACAGCTTTTCACGGCCTATGACGGCGTATCGGCCGAGGAGCTCGTGTTCCCGCTGACGGTTGCGCCGCTGGACAAGGAACTGTCGAGCGTAGCACACGTCGAATTCCGGTCCAGCGTTGAACGGGTGCGGCTCAATGAACAAAATCCGTCTCAGACCGTGGTTCTCACGTACACCGGTCCCGGCGGCATGATGGTCGAGAAAAGCCTGACCTTTCATAACAACGAATACAAGGTCGACATGGCGGTCCGCACAAAGGGCTTCGAGGGATACACGCTTGACCTCGGCACGGACTTTGGTATTTCGGACAAGATCAGCAGCGACGCCAGCGGCCGCGTCGGTGTCGTGACCATGGTTGACGGCAAGCTGGCCACCGAAAAGATCGAAAAGATCAAGGGTGAGGTGCAGCATGCCGGCGCCATCGAATGGCTGGGCCAGGAGGACAAGTATTTTACCGCTGCGCTGGTCCATGCCAGGCCGGGGATCGTTACGATAACGAAAGCAGCGGCTCCCCGGGAGATCGGCGATCTGGTCGGAACGCGCCTGACGGTCAAGGACGGGTCTGAGGAGCAGAGGTATACGCTCTTCGCCGGTCCCAAGAGCTACTCCTTGCTGAAGGCGCAGGGACACGACCTGGAGCAAATGATCGACTACGGGTGGTTCGGCATTCTGGCGAAGCCAATGTTCTGGCTCATGCAGCAGTTCTACGCCATCAGCAGGAATTACGGCATTGCGATCATTCTGCTCACAATTGTGATACGGCTGCTTCTGTTCTATCCCTCGCTCAAGAGCGCCACGTCCATGGAGGAAATGAAGAAGCTCCAGCCGCGGATGACCGAATTTCGCGAGAAATACAAGAAGGACCCAGCCAGGATGAACCAGGAGATCATGAAGCTGTACAAGGACCACAAGGTGAACCCTCTGGGTGGTTGTCTGCCTATGCTCCTGCAGCTTCCGTTCTTTGTCGCTTTGTACAACGTGTTATCCGTATCGATCGAACTTCGCCAGTCGCCCTTCATATCGTTCTGGATAAAGGACCTTTCGGTCTTTGACCCGTTCTACATCCTGCCGGTGCTGATGGGCGTCAGCATGGTCTTTACCATGAAGATGACCTCGACCTCGGTGGACCCCCAGCAGCAAAAGATCATGATGTATATGAACGTCGCCTTTATCTTCATGTTCGCCTGGCTGCCGGCCGGCTTGCTGCTCTATATCACGTTGAGCAACGTCCTTTCGATCGTGCAGCAGCTTTACGTCAGAAAGCTCATCGGTTCTGCGTGATCTGCTGACGGCAAGAGTTCTGAGCAAAATTAAACCGCCCCGATTTTTTCGAGGCGGTTTTTTGTCGGCTTGAGGAAGGTTGATATTGCGATTAATGCCGACGTTCCTGCGGCGTGAAGCATCATGGAATGGGGCGAATGAGCGGCGCGGTTTTCGCGACCCTCTCGAGCCGAATGGTTAGAATCATCGGCGGTTCACTTCGTTCAACCCAACATAACAATTCTAATTTTCCAACCTATCGATTGATAGCACCCTTCCGCTTTCAATTTCAATAAGGCGTCCACTGAAGTAAACAGTTTTAAATGGACCATTCTTGGCCATAGAAGCGGTGATATGATAGATATGCGTCGCTCCCGCAAGTTTGCCTGCTTTAGATGCCTCAGCCTCAGGAATAAGTCCAGTTTGGCCGAATGATTGTTCTCTTAGAACTGAATTTATTTTAATTCGATCAATTATTGAAAAATTATTATTTTGCCCAAATGCTTTCAAATACAGTCCTTCACAATCCGCTATGACACCTTCACCGCCTTCTAGACCAACACCTGCCAAGACGAATATATTTATCCTCAGCCCCCTAGATAGTAAATCTTCTACAACTACTGCGGAATTAGGCACTCTTATTTGTGAAGGTGTTGGACAGCCTTTCCTTACATTGTAAATGTTATCAAAGCGGTATTTATCCGCTGGTGCTATTACGGTAAAGTTATTTTTTTTCCAATTTAGAACACCGCCTACAGCAGAACAGTTTTCAAGTTTCCTTTTATTACTTTGGCAGCTGACGCACATAAGCGCGGAGTTCATGTTCAGATCATCCTCGACCGGTCGCAGCGGAAGGCAAAGTATAGTTCAGCTGACTTCACGGCTCACGCGGGCATCCCTACCTACATCGACGCTGCCCATGCGATTGCGCACAACAAAGTGATGATCATCGACAAGGCCGTGGTCATTACCGGCAGCTTTAACTTTACAAAGGCAGCGGAGGAGAAGAACGCCGAGAACCTTCTCGTGCTCAGATCAAAGGAACTTGCAAGGGGCTACATCGAAAACTGGGAGAGGCATAAGGAGCACTCGGAGAAGTATCAGGGACGATGATCATTTACACCTCTATAAGTGAATCGGGAAAAACTTCTCAGCAGGAACCTGCAGTCTAGTATCAATTTCGAATGTACCTAAACTAAAGAGTCGATTTGCGGGGGCCTTCATTATGAAGGTAGGCCAGCTATTCTCTGGCTGCTCTGTATACATGATTCCTAAAAGGTAATAAGAATCGCCCGATTTTACTGCTTCGATAAGTTCATTGTTAGTCATGGATATGTACCCATTTCTGGTAAAAGTCTTTACCTCAACCTTGACCTCTTCCTGGTCTTTAACGCATAAAAAATCGAATCCACATGCATCGTATCTGGTATCCTTTTTTAGAATAAAGCCTTCCCACCCCACTTGCGAAGAAATACGTCTCTTAATTTCTTCTTCACCCTGGAGGCCTCGTTGTTTCTGTTCAAGGGAAACTTTGCTAGCTGCAATAGCACCATTACCACCAACACCGTGGTTGTCTTTACCCGCAGTCGTGCTATGCCCACCACCGGATGTTGACATTAAGCCAGAGAGAACGCCGTTCGTTTTAGACGCAATTTCTACCTGATGTTTGTTTAATGTGGTGCTAAGGTCGCCACTCAACCCTGATTCGTCTGGTTTTGCTGTTACATGAATTGCTTTCGGCGGCGGTGCAAGTTCAACCTTCGGGGGCTCATATTCTCCATTTATCATTCCTTTAGCGCTGTCTTGGGCTTCTATTGAAATTCCGAGCTGATGATGCAGGTAATCCACCATACTGCCTACTTGATTACTTCTGTATGCTATTTGAAATTTGGATGTAATGCGCGGGAAGTATCCAAGGATTTCTTCTGTGACCCTGTCAACGAAAACATTGGCGAGAACTTCACCAAGTGCGTCAGCATCTAAGTCGTGAAAGGTGATGCCATTATGACCCTCGATGAAGAGGGTATAGTGGTACTCTTCGGATGCGCCGCTCAGTGCGACTGCTTGTCGTTTGAGATAAAACTTTTTGAATTGTATTTGATCAGAAACAGCAGGATCACTAATGAGTGAGACTGACACATCCAGAGACTCAGCAGTCATTACATCGAAGCGCTCTTTTAATCTTCGTACGATTCGGTCCGTCACCTTTTCGCCCTTGTCAACAACGGCAGCCAGCAGATACGGTGCAAGATCGTTTAGTAAAACAGCCTTTATCGATGGGCTGGGGGTGCAAGAGTCCTTAGATATAAACTCTTCTTTTACGGTGTCGTCAGCCGAAAGGTGAACAACGGCCAACTTATCAAATAAAATCTTGAGCGGGCGGTCAACATCAAATAATGGCAGTTTTCCTATGAAGGCCTTTTCAATCGCTGAGCCAGGCTTGGCGTAGTAAAGCGATTCATCGGAAAATTCAATTCCGCTCTTGCTTTTAATTGGGAAAAGAATATCTGAATACTTGGCTGTTCCTTCAAATTGATTTAGGCGTCGATATATTTCTTGAATAGCACCTCTGACTAGGCGCCATCTGCTGCGTTCGGCCAGTATGTAATCGCATCCCCATTTGCTGCTGAGACTTGCGCCAAGCATCTTCAAAGCTCGAACCAACGTCCTTTCATCTGCAGAGTCTACATCATCAAGAAATTCCACACCTAGTTTCCGAAGAATGATAGCGTCTTCGAATGTTGGAGCCGCAACATATGGAAGCAGCAGGTCGCCTAGGTTCTCCTGACTCTTGCCCTGCGAAATCAAGCGAGAGTGTTGAGTTTGACTTGCAAAGCACTCCATCGCTGACGCTGGTCCGCGTGATGTCGGAAGCCATTGGGCCGCCTGCAGCTGCTGTGCAGTATAACTCGACAGCTCTGATATATGGCCGCCCTTACCCCCTCTGCAGTAGGCTTTGTCTGTGGATAGCGATAAATCGAGATCAAGGCTGCGGATAAGCAGCCACAGTCTATTATGCCATTTGTCTTCTTTGTTCTCATATTCCGATGCGGCCAAGTCGCAGCAGGTGGCCAAGCTCTCATAAAGTGTAATGGAGTGGAGTACCTTCGGAAATGAATGTTCGCAGGGCGTCTGAATAGAGAGGTAGTGAGCCCAAATGTTGCTCTTTAGGAGTTCTTGAATGCACGCTTGGTTTTCGTCAGACTGTCTATCACCTGTAAACGCTGTCGCACTCGAACTCACTCCCTCAAGAGTAAGGGGTAGCTCTTTGACGCCTGGGTACCGGGCATAGTTAAGCTTTTTAGGTGATCCTGAAACCCCAGCCTTAAGCAAAAAAGCTATCCAACCTGCCATGGTTGAATTGGAATTCGAAACCAAGATATCGATGAAATTGCTATCGAGCCTCCTGAGGTCGCTTACACCGTTCAGGCATGATTCCCCATATGAGCCGGTGTCTGGGAAATATGACAGGAATGCGGGCGCCATATTGCTTGGATCAATGGGCGCTTCAGGATTCGAGAAACGAAGAGGCAGTGGAAACCTACCGATCTCATACCAGTATTTCTCAAAGGTTATCTCCGTTCTAGAGACTTCGGTAATCGCTTTTATAAAGGTCCACGCATTTGCCAATTGAACAGGTGTAATTAATGCCGGCTGGCCAAATAGTTTATTGACGATGCTTCGAATTGCTTGCGGTATTAGTTCATTTGCCTCAAAATTTGAGATAGAAAGCCTGTCTACAATCCATTTACGGGTTTTCTCTTCGCCTTCTTTGAGTAAAGTCGCGAGTTTCTGATTTACAAATATTAGTGCATCTGCAAAGCAGCTTGGCACAACGATATTCTCGTGACTCGAGGGTGGCGGGAAGCATATTACGGTGTGGCCGTTTTGACTAATTCCGGCAATGCCATCATTGCCGGACAACACCATCTTTCTGCCTTTGAACTTGTCAGCACCTAGTGTTGAAATTCTTGGTTCATTTGCCATAAAAGAAAACAACGAATACCACCACGAAGCCGTTTTGACTTTATCTGGAACCGCCTCGACCAGATCTAAAACATTATCAGCAATCAAGGTTTTCAAGCCTGCCGACTCGAAGAAACGGCGTGAATCGGCATTGTCCACTTCGTGAGAGATGAAGTAGCTTTTGTTCGTTACAGGTTTCAATATGTCCGAAAAAAAATGTTCCCAAAAGCCAGTGGGGTCTATATCGGGTGGGATTGCTATTTCTTCGCTTGTCGCCATCCCTTTGCTATGTGCCAAGAAAGGAGACTGGCGTTTTTGTAGCGCGGCAGAGTATTTATGTTTGAATATTGCGGCTGTGCCAGCGCTATCTTTCGTTGGGGCGAGCGCTCTGTATATGTATTTTGGAGAGAACTGCTGGAGCAAAGCAGTAAGATATTCGTTTGAGGTCTTCTGCGCTGCGAATTCCAAAAGCCACTCATTATATTTCCCCGGCATAAGTGCCGTTCGATCGGGTTTTACAAAGAAGTCGCCATGAATAATGAATCCCGTGCCGGTCGCTTCTCTTGTCGGGAAATAGACGTGGAAGTGTGCATCATTGACGGGTTGCGGTTCATTATCCTTGAGGAAAACAGATATCGTGATCCCTATCTCCTTCATTTCCTTGACTGCTTTAGGCGTTTCTTTATCTATTGTAATGTGGGTAGGGATAGCTGATCGGAAAGACATTTGAAAATACTCTAGCGCTTCACCGTGCTCGCTACAAGCAACAGATATTCTGCCTGTCTTGCTATTACTATAAACTTTAGATGTAGAGATTACTTTTCCCTTGTCGTCGTATAATGACACAGATTCAACATGCTTAAGAAATGGGATAAGGGTCGTTACTTCTGACGAGATGAACTTACGCAAATTATTCTGCTCTGGGGATCCGGCGATGACAGGCATGGGACTTAATGCTGCAAGGGATTTCAGGTCTATCTCGCTGTCTTTAGCGGGAAGCCAAAACATAGTCGTATAGCCATGACCAAAATGACCTCTCTGCAATTGGTCATATATATTTGCCCCTTGGCCAAGATTCTGCTTCTTTACGATGCCTGGTATGCCCATTACCGGTACAACTATTTGTCCATGCTTGGTCCATCTTTCATACTCTTTGCGGGCATGTGGATCTTTCTGCAAAACCAGGTCGAAATGTCCTTTGTTTAATGCCCATGTGAATTTGATTCCAAAGAAATTATCTTGGCCCACCCGAACAAGATATGGCGATGGCGTTATATCCAAGACAGAACGAAATCCGAGTCCCTTATGCCCGATGCATTGATTGGGATCTTTGTCGCTCCAGCCATCAGCAAGGCTGCGGAAATTGTCTGTAGTAAACCAAGCCCCATCATGAGCAAACGCCATTCCCTCTTTGGATAGGATATATATAACGTGCTTCGCATGAGCATCATCTGCATTCTGCAACAACTCGTATGGCGCGCGCCCACGATAGGCCTCTCTCAAGTTTCTTTCGTTGCCAGCCTTGTCGCGCAAGTATTTCAGGCCCATGAGATCATAAGCGGGCCTGAATTCCTTGTCTTTGATCTTATCGAACTGCTCCTCGTTCAGCACCTGGAGCTTTTCGATTAATTCTTTTGGTATGTCCATGTAAACCTCAACGTATTAACAAAGGGCTGCGACAAAAATCAGCTCTTTTCGGATTTACTCCAGCGTTGCTTTCCGATTTGCTTGAATTTGCTGATGCTTAGTGAACCTCGCTCATTCCGTGCTTTAGATCCTGGTGCTTTTAGCGCAGCTACGATAGAGGCTCGATCTGCTTCATATATTTCTATTGCATCAAGGGAACAAATCGGGGAACAAATCGGGTCAGGTCTTGAATTATCACTTTTCGTCAAAACGCTTCACTGCTTTGCTAACCGTAGTATAGTGTATTCCTATATGATCAGCAAT
>JAYTJE010000122.1:0-13453 GCA_043731355.1 Nitrospirota bacterium | reverse complement strand
GGTCCAGTTCCGGGAAGTACTGCGCGATGAGGTTATTGCGAACGCATACGCTCATGCCGTGTTCCCTTTTCTTCAAGCGCCGTTTGAGCGCGATCAGGTCTCAGGCCCTTCCCCCGCCCGCCTTACGGCGTAACGAGTAACCTACCTCCGGCAATCTCGTTCGATGGGACGACGAGAAGGTTGTGCCCGGAGCGATAATCCCTAATGTTGACCTCACGACCTGATCGGGATTCAGATCGCGGCGGTACCAACCGCACTTAGCTGGATAGACTGCAAGGCGCCCCTAAGATTTTTGTCCGCGTCGTGAAGCCTGAGCAAAAATTGCTGGCGCTTTATGGTTTTGTGTAATTCCTTGAGAAAGCTATATTCCTCTTTCGGAATGGATACTGTTTCCTGCGCGGTCTTAGGCCTTGGTCCCTCCACTTCTTCGGTCAAGATATGTCACTACACCAAAATACGTGGTCTTTGCAATAGGCTGAAGTCAATACCATCACTGTGATAACCGGCGATTTACATCCAGTATTTTTGTGCATGGGAGTTGTAGGAAACATCTATAAATAGAAGTAAGCCATCAGCAGAACGGCGCCAACCTCGGCACCCGCTCTCGATATTCCCGGTACTGAGCTCCATAGGCCTTGATGAACCGGCGCTCTTCTATGAACGAGCCGAATACAAAATAAAGGTCGGCAAGAATAGTGATGGCCAAACCGTTCACCGTGATGTTCGGCTCGAAGGTAAAGATAATGATGCCCGCAAGATACAGGGGATGGCGGACAATGCCGTATACCCCGGTCGTGACTAATTCCCGCTGCGTAAGACCCTCGATGTTCCCTGATACTTGCCGCTTCGTGAGATATCGCCAGACCTGTCTTACTCCCGTAAACTCCGCCGTATCGAGGCGCTCGAAAGCGCGCGCGCCAAAGATAAGACCACCCACCTGTATAGTGTGCATGCACCACTTAAACCAGAGCGGTCCAATCCAGATAATCCTGTCCGGCTGTTGATAGATAAGAGAGAACGCGACAGCGGCGGTTATACCGCTCACGGCATTGTACAGAAATCGATACCACACCCGCATAAAGGTCTCACCGAGCAGCCGCTGACAGCTCTGCTTGAACCTTTGCGAGACCGTGATACTGTGGATGAAGGCGAAGGTGAGGAAAACAATAAAAACAGGGTACAAGGTCCGGGGGCCAGGGTCCAGGGGCCAGGGGCCAGGGTACAGTACCCAGGGTTCAGAAACAGAAAAGAGCAGCGAATGTGAGATGATGTACACCTGACTCCTGACTACTGGCTACTGGACCCTGCCACCAACATCTCTCCGGCTGCCTGCTGGATCTCATCCATGCGGTCATAGGCGGCGATGCAGAGGTCGGCGTTCTTGAATTGTTCGAGGATATAGGGGCTGTCGAACGAAATGACCACGGATTGTTTCTTTGCCTTCTTTGCCGCGGCGATGATCCGCAAGGCCATCTCACGGAGCTTCGGCGAAACGCCCGAGCGTCCTTTGGAAGCGGATATTTTCGAAAAGATCGGAAGCACGATCCAGTCGGCTGCCGCGAGCTGTTCGCCGAGGTGCGTTTGTTGCAACTCAGCATCAGGCGTGAGAACGGTCCCGCTGAAGGTCCCAACCTTTCCCTGGAGCGCGCGGAGGAAAGCGTCTCCCCTTCCTTCCGCATCGTCATCGAGCATGAAGCAGGCCGCGCTGTCCGTGCCGAGCGGCAGGACTTTTTTGTTGCCTGACACAATGTGCAGCGCCTTCCGGCCCAATTCTCGCGCAAGGCTGCGATGCTGTTCGTAATCGATCTCCGGGGTCTTTGCCGCACCGGCATCGAAAAGCCCGAGCCGCGTCTTGGCGGCACGGATCCTGTTTACCGATTCCTCGATCCGGGTCCTGGTCAGCCTGCCCTGTTCCACTGCCGCAACCACGGCATTGATGGTCACGCGCGCGTCAACGGGATGGAGGAGAATGTCCATCCCCGCCTCCACGGCCCGGACCGCGATCTCTTCCTGCGAATAGGCCTTGGCCAGCGCCCCCATATCAAGCGCATCGGTCACGATCAGTCCGTCGAAGGCCATGCCCTCGCGGAGCAGCGCGGTGACCGTCTTTTTCGAGAAGGTCGTGGGGTCCTGCCCGTCCAGCGCCGGAACGAGCAGATGAGCGACCATGATCGTGCCGACGCCGTCTTTCACGGCCTCGCGGAACGGCGGCAGCTCCATGCTGTTCAGCCGCTCCCGGTCCGCTTTGATCACGGGCAGCACGGAATGGGAATCCTGGTCCGTGTCGCCGTGGCCGGGAAAATGTTTGGCGCAGGCGAGAAGATCGAGTTTGCCGTTCTGATTCAAGCGCTGCAGACCGGTGATATAGCGCGAACCGAACCACTCTACGACCCCGGGCTCATCGCCAAAGGCCCGGGTGCAGATGATCGGATTGTCGGGGTTGTTGTTCACGTCCATGACCGGCGAGAACACGAGCTGGATCCCCGCGGCCCGGGTCTCGGTCCTGACAGCATCGAGCATGCGCTGGAGCAGCCCGGCGTCAGGAGTTGATTCGCGGCTGATCGCGGCGGCGACTGCGCGCTGGCTCGGGAAGCGCGTGCCGCCCTGAAGCTGCTGGCCCAGGCCTCGCTCGACATCGGAAGAGATCAAAAGCGGCGATGTTGCCAGCGCCTGGAGCGCGGCGAGCCGGGCCGGAGTGCGCTCGACCGTGCCGCCGAAGAGAATGAACCCGCCCATGCCTTCCCGTACCAGCGCCTCTATCTCCCGCCGATAGACCGGGTCCTCAAGCCGCATGCCGTTGATCCTCGGCATCACCATCTGTGCGACCAACTTTGCAAGCGATATCATGGGCGGCATTTTCTCTTTTTTACCAGATGATTGCAAGTTTTTTTATCACGCCGGGGTACACCGCCTGTTTTGAGCTGTTTTCCGGAATGCATTTATTTGCACATTCCCTGTTGACAAAAGCACCGCCTCCGCTATACTTGATTACGGTATCGGTGTAAAGAACTGAACGGCATTCTTATGACCATCAGAAATCCATTTGCCAATAATAGCAAGACCGAACGCCTCATGAAATTCCAGGCGGAGCTCCTTAAAACCCTTGCCCTGACATCGGACACCCTGAAACACTGGAGAACACGCACCAGCTCGCTGCTCATCGAGGCCGGCGACGTTCTCGATGTCTGTTTTGCCTTTACGTTCCAACCTGGCGCTGATGAACGATACGCGCTGGACCTTTTCTGGCAGGTCACCCCTCCTCCCGGCGCCCGGCAGATCCTTGAAGAGCTGGTGCGGGAAAAGATCGCCGCCAGTCCCGCCTTCGATACGGTCCCCGACTATTCCCTGATCCAGACCACTGCGCTCCCGGATGGGAAGCAATACGATTTTTCCACCCTGCGCGTGAAGATCGAGTCCATGGAGTTTACCACCGATAACCCGTCGTCCAGGGGCATGGTGGGCGTGGGCATCGGGTCCGGGCGCAGCTGGAGCGGCCTGGACAGGATCGCGGGCGACAGCATGCTCACCGCCCTGGCGGATATTGCCGAGTCCGTCAGGACCCTTGCCCTCTATACCCGTGAAGTGGAGCGCTTTGCCACGCGGGACCCGCTTACGAACCTCTACAATCAGATCTCGTTCTGGGACCTGCTCAAGTACGAGACCGAGCGCTCAAAGCGCCAGCGCTACAAGTTCTCGCTCCTCGTCATCGATATCGACAACTTTAAGACCGTCAACGACACCTATGGACACGAGACCGGCGACAACTATCTCAAGAGCTTCTCCACGGTCCTGCGGGCCTCGGTCAGGGGCGGCGACATCGCGGCGCGGTATGACGGAGACCAGTTCACGGCGATCCTGCCGGTCTGCGACGAAGGCCAGGCCTATGTCGTGGCCCAGCGGTTCATCGAGAACGTGCGGGACCTGTCGCTTCCGCTGCCGGACGGCGGTACCCTCAAAGGCACGGCTTCGGTCGGCGTGGCGGTGTATCCGGACCATGCCCAGGAGGCGCGGGACCTTTACCTTCTGGCCGACAGTAAGTTGTTGCAGGCCAAGTCCTCGGGCAAGGACCGCCTGAGCATGCCCACGGACCAGGACAACGTTGCCGCGCTGAAAAGTATGGGCGAGAAGAACCTCATGATCATGGAAGCGCTGTCGCGCAAACAGTTCGTGCCCTATTTTCAGCCGATCATGAACATCAAGACCATGAAGGTCGAGGCCTACGAGGTCCTGACGCGTATCGTAATCGGCGACCGGGTGATCGCGGCCGCGGAATTCATTGAAACGGCTGAGGGGATGGGCGCCGTCGGCAAGATCGACTACCAGCTCATCGACATGGCCTTCTCCCGGGTGCGCGAAAAGAACTACACCGGCCAGCTCTTTTTAAACCTTTCGCCAAAAGCGCTGGTCCTGAACGAGTTCATGCCGACGGTCAGACGCCTCCTCACGGATTACCATATCGACCCGACCAAGATGGTGTTCGAGATCACGGAACGCGATACGGTAAAGAACCTGGGCCTTGTGGAACAGTTCGTCCATGACCTGAAGGAAGAAGGGTTCCGCTTCGCCATCGACGACTTCGGCGCGGGCTATTCCTCGTACCAGTACCTCAAGACCTTCAGCGTCGACTATCTGAAGGTCGACGGTGAATTCATCCGCAACATGGGTGAAAATGGTTCGACCGAAAGGGCGATCGTCAAGAGCATTGCGTCGCTGGCGGAAAACCTTGGGATCAAGTCGGTCGCCGAGTATGTGGAAACCCAGGAAATCCTGGGCCAGGTCGAATCCACCGGCATCGAATACGCCCAGGGCTACTACATCCAGCGGCCGTCACCGGACTTCCAGTAAGGCCGTTTCGATAAACATTTTTCCTTCCGTACCGGTCCCCACCCATGGTATACTGCGCAGCATTCCGAGGCAGTTCACACATCCCGCGCAGGAGAACTTTTGTGGATACATTTACTTTTCAGGACGGCAGCTACGCCACGGCCGCCCGGCGCATCTCATTCCTGGCAAGATCTTTCCCCTCGATCACTTTTTATCCGCAATTAGTCAGGATCGTCGCATGCGGCAGCAGGCAGGCGAAACGCGGGACCTACGGTACGGCGGATTGGTGCCGCGACAGCCTGCTTACGCTCCGCGCCCTGGAGCGTGTCGGCGTGACCATGGAAGTGACGGGCTTTGAGCACCTCACCTCCTTCAACGGACCGTGCGTCTTCATCGGAAACCACATGAGCACCCTCGAAACCTTTGTACTCCCGACGCTCATCGCGCCGATCAAGGACACGACCTTTGTGGTGAAGCAGAGCCTGGTAGACTATCCCGTATTCAAACACATCATGCGCGCGCGGGACCCGATCACGGTCGGCAGAGTGAATGCCCGGGATGATTTCAAAGCCGTTCTGGACGGGGGCACGGCAAGACTCGCCGCCGGACGTTCGATCATCATCTTTCCCCAGACCACTCGTTCCGCGATCTTCGACCCTGCCGCCTTCAACACGATCGGGACCAAACTGGCGAAAAAGGCCGGAGTGCCCATCGTCCCAATCGCCCTCAAAACAGACGCCTGGGGCAATGGTTCGCTGCTGAAGGATTACGGAAGGATAGACCCGGCGCGGCCGGTCCATTTCGCGTTCGGCCGTCCGCTCAGGATCAGGGACCGCGGCACGGAAGAGCAGGAGGAGCTCGTTTCGTTCATCACGGCAAAACTGAAGGAATGGGAAGGTCCGGTTCGTGAGGAGCAATAAGCGGAAGCAACAAAAAGGAGGGGCGCACTCTGTTATTTTTTCCCCTCAGCGACCAGAAGGTTCTTGCACGCGATACTGACGCCGCTGTCGCAGGCTTTTTTTAGATCAGCAATGGCCTGCTGCGAATTTCCCGCCTTGTAATAAGCCGCACCCCGGTTGGCTTGGAATTCTGCGTTCCTCGGCTCGTACGCCAGGGCAATATTATAATCCTGAATAGCCGCTTCATACTTTCCCTGCGCAGCATAAGCTGCGCCCCGGTTGTAATAGTAAGCGGCATTGTTCGTATGAAAATCAATGGCCTTGCTGTAATCCCTGATCGCAAGGTCATAGGCTTTTTTTCTGGCATAGGCCTGCCCCCGGTTGTTGTAGGCTGTTGCGGACCTCCGGTCAAGCTCTATGGCCTTCGTATAGTCTCGAATGGCCAGATCATAATTCCCCTGCCTGCTCCGCACGGACCCTCGGCCCGCATACGCCTGCGCATGAGAAGGGTCGAGCTCCGCCGCCTGGGAATATGCCGCAATGGCCGCGTCATATTCTCCGTTGTTCTCATGTCGGTAGCCTTTATCAAACCATCTATTCGCCTGCTGCCGCTGCGCCGGAGGAATGGAAAGAACCGATTCTTTCCACGCAAAAACGTCACCCGGCACACTCACGAACAGCAGCGCAATAATCACCAGGCAGCGCATGGCGTCCCCCCCCTTTCTCCATAAACAGAAGGCCGGCCCGAAGGCCGGCCGAGCATACATACATCCTGAAACTGTTTACTTGATCGACAGCAGCTCCACCTCGAAGATCAACGTGGCATTGCCGCCGATGTTCGCGCCCGCGCCGCGCTCTCCGTAAGCAAGGTTCGACGGAATATAGAGCTCCCACTTGGCGCCTTCCTTCATCAGCTGGACCGCCTCGGTCCAGCCCGCGATCACCTGGTTCAGGGGAAAGCTTGCCGGCTTCCCGCGCTTATAGGAACTGTCGAACTCCGTGCCGTCGATCGTTGTGCCTTTGTAGTGCACCGTTACCGTGTCCGTGGCCTTGGGGGACTTGCCCTTGCCCGGGGTCAGGACCTTGTACTGAAGACCGCTCGGCATGGTGATGACGCCTTCTTTTTTCTTGTTGGCGGCAAGGAAGGACTCGCCGTCCTTCTTGTTCTTTTCAGCCGCGACTTTTGCCTGCTCCTGTTGTTTCGCGGCCTGTTCCTGTTGTTTTGCCATGAGCGTTTTTTGCAGATTTTCAAGGATCTTTTTCATTTCGTCCTCGGACATTTGCCGCTTCGCATCCATAATGCCGTCGTTCAGTCCTTTTAAGAGAATAACCGGGTCAATGTCGATCGATTGGGTCTTGAGGCTTTCCTTCATGGAATGGCCGGCGTTCACGCCGATGCTGTAGCTCAATTTCTGTTTCTCCGTTTTTATTTCTCCGTCCCCTGCCGCCCGTGCCTGTCCGGCAACGAGTACCAGACACAATGCAACCGCAACGCGTAACTTCATACTTCCTCCTTTGTCCGTATGGTATAGGTAGACTGGATGGAAGGCAGCCTCCCTTCCGGTAATAATGACGAATACAGTACCAGCGTTCATATTTTTTGTCAACCTTTCAATCTGTTGGCCAATCCTGTTCTTGACATTCGTTCCGGCTGTGCTATTCTTTTTTATACGAGCATCACCACGAAGGAGCCTCGCTTGAATTTCATTCCCGGACCGCCGTCATCGCCGCTTTGGCCTCTGGCCCTGTACTTCGCCGCGGTCCTGCTGCTCGTGACCGCCATGCTGTCGCTTTCCTATTTCCTCGGCGAGCGCCACCAGGAGAAGCAGACCAATGAACCCTACGAGTCCGGCATCGTCTCCACCGGCACGGCCCGGGTGCGCTTTGACGTAAAATTCTATCTCATCGCGATGTTCTTCGTCATCTTCGATCTGGAATCCGTCTTCGTCTATGCCTGGGCCGTCTCGCTGCGCGAATGCGGCTGGGCCGGGTATGCGGAAATGCTGATCTTTATCGCAGTCCTTGGCGCAGCGCTGGTGTATCTCTGGAGACTGGGTGCGCTTGAGTGGAGATCGCCTGAGAAGCGTACACTCCTGACGCGGAAAAGCCGGAACAATGATCTTCGACAGGATAACAGGATAAAATCTGATAAGGTCATTTCAGCCTGAGGATCCTGTTAATCCTGTTATCCTGTCAAAAAGGTTTTGACTGACGAACTCCAAACACAGAGCTATAAACTATGAACCATACTCTCACCACACCCGACCGCGACCCGCTCGATGATGCCGTGCGCCAAAGCATCATGTTCACCCGGCTGCAGGACATGCTTGCCTGGGGCAGGAAGAATTCCATCTGGCCCTTCAACTTCGGCCTTTCCTGCTGCTACGTGGAGATGGCAACGAGCCTGACGAGCAAATATGACATCGCGCGCTTCGGAGCCGAGGTGATGCGCGGCACACCGCGCGAAGCCGACATGATGATCGTCGCGGGCACGGTGTTCATCAAAATGGCGCCGGTGATCAGAAGGCTTTACGAACAGATGATGGCGCCCCGCTGGGTCATCTCCATGGGCTCCTGCGCCAACTCCGGCGGCATGTACGACATCTACAGCGTTGTCCAGGGCGTTGACAAGTTCATGCCCGTGGACGTGTATGTTCCCGGGTGTCCGCCCCGGCCCGAGGCCTTCATGGAAGGGCTGCTCATGCTCCGGGACATGGTGGGCAGGGAGCGGCGTCCCCTGACCTGGGCCGCGGGACCGCAGGGCATCGTGCGGCCCGAGATGCCGTGTATGCGCGATGCGAAGCGCGAAGAGCGCATGAAGACGACGATACTCCGATCACCGGACGAAGGGTAAAAGCGGAGCTTAAAACCATTTACCGCGGAGGACGCAGAGGAATACAACGAATATAATCGCTATCATCGCGATGAATTTGTACTTCCGTATCGAGGCGGTGGAGCATCTATGCGGCCAATAGCTTTAGCCTTCGGAAGTTTTTACGGGATCATGTCAAGTGGATTCGGCGTAGTGTGTGCGTCACTTATTATCAAGCGACAACTAAAAAAGCATAGCGAAGGCCTTTCCTCTGCGTCCTCTGCGGTAAATCGAAAGCATCTATGACCACGACTCATCCCATCATCAACGACCTCACCACAGCCTTCGGCGATGCCATCCTCGCGGTGCAGCAGACCTGCGACAACATTCCCACGCTCTGGGTCAGGAAAGATAAAACACTCGGCATACTCCGTCATCTCAAGACCGCCATCGACCGTCCCTATACAATGCTCTACGACCTCACGGCAATCGATGAACGCGTACGACGTCACCGGCCGGACCAGCCTCCCAGCGATTTTACGGTCGTCTATCATCTCCTATCCTATGACCGCAACGACGACATCCGCATCAAGGTGGCTCTTATTGGCACTGCTCCGTCCCTCCCGAGCATCACGAATCTCTGGCCGTCGGCCAACTGGTATGAACGCGAGGTCTGGGACCTCTTCGGCATCACCTTCGACGGTCATCCGCACTTAAGCAGAATATTGATGCCGCCGACCTGGAAAGGACATCCTCTGCGCAAAGACCACCCCGCGCGCGCAACCGAGATGGGTCCGTTCACACTTTCGGATGAGAAGGAAGCGGGCGAACAACAGGCGCTCAAGTTCAGGCCCGAGGACTGGGGCATGACGCGCACAACAGAAGACACGGACTTCATGTTCCTGAACCTCGGCCCCCAGCACCCGGGCACCCACGGGCTCATCCGGTTCATCCTGCAGCTCGACGGCGAAGAGATCAAGGAATGCGTGCTTGACATCGGCTATCATCACCGCGGCGCGGAAAAGATGGCAGAGCGCCAGACCTGGCACACCTTCATCCCCTACACGGACCGCGTGGACTATTTGGGCGGCGTCATGAATAACATGGCCTACTGTCTTGCGGTCGAGAAACTGGCGAACATCGAGGTCCCGGCGCGCGCGCAAACGATCAGGGTCATGCTTGCGGAGTTGTTCCGGATCGCGAGCCATCTGGTCTGGTACGGCACCTTTGCGCAGGACGTGGGCGCGCTTTCGCCCGTGTTCTACATGTTCACGGACCGCGAACGCATCTTCGATATCATAGAGGCTGTCTGCGGCGGGCGCATGCATCCTGAGTGGTTCAGGATCGGCGGCGTTGCGCAGGACCTGCCGAAAGGCTGGGATAAGCTGGTGCGCAATTTTCTCGCCTATCTGCCGCCGCGGCTCAAAGAATACGATTCCATTGTCATGCAGAACAGCATCTTCAAAGGCCGCACCAAAGGCGTCGGTGCTTATACGCTCGACGATGCCATCGAATGGGGCGTCACCGGGCCGGGGCTTCGGGCCTGCGGGTTTGACTGGGACTTCCGCAAGAAACGTCCCTACTCCGGGTACGAGAACTTTGAGTTCGACATACCGACGGCACAGAACGGAGATTGTTACGACCGCGGCGTGGTGCGCGTCGAGGAGATGCGCCAGAGCCTGCGTATCATCGAGCAGTGCGTGAACAACATGCCCGAAGGCAGCTACAAGTCCGACCACCCGCTCGCCACGCCGCCCCGCAAGGAGCGGACCCTGCAGGACATCGAGACGCTCATCACCCATTTCCTGAGCACGAGCTGGGGCCCGGTGATCCCCGCTGGCGAGGCCTTCATGGGCATCGAGGCGACCAAGGGCAACAACGGCTACTACCTGATCAGCGACGGAAGCTCCCAGTCCTACCGGACGCGCATCCGCACCCCCTCGTTCGCACACATGCAGATGGTGCCGAAGATCTGCAAAGGCCTGATGATCGCGGATCTGCTGGCGATATTGGGGAGCATTGATTTTATATTGGCGGACCTGGATAGGTAGAAAGCATTCTCTAACGGTTTCCTCTCCTTCAAGGAGAGGATTAAGGTGAGGATGGGTTTCCATGCAAGGGCAAACGAACAGAACTATATATAGAGGCGGCCTTCAACGCGCATTACGACGCACTATGACGGATGCGGAGAAGAAGCTCTGGAGTATTTTACGAGGCCGTCAGTTTGATGGCTTGAAATTTCGCAGACAACACCCTTTTGAAGACTACATCCTCGATTTTGTTTGCCTGGAAGAAAAGCTTGTTATAGAAGTAGATGGCGGCCAGCATCAGGAACGCCTGACAGAAGACAGCATAAGGACAAAAGCCTTGGAGAATGCCGGCTTTCGCGTTCTTCGATTTTGGAATCATGATGTGCTACAGCAATTTGAGGCAGTGGCCGAACAGATACTGCAGGCAGTCTTACAAAAACAAGACCCATCCTCACCCCGGCCCTCTCCTTGAAGGAGAGGGTAGTAAGGGAATAGGTACTATGCTATCAAACGTGGAACAACAGGAGATCGCCTCCGAACTCGCGCACTGCGAATTCAGGCAGTCCGCTTCCATCGACGCGCTCAAGATCATCCAGAAGCATCGCGGCTGGGTATCTGACGAGGCGATCAAGGACCTTGCGGCTGTGCTTGAGATGTCGTCCGACGAGCTTGACGCAGTCGCCACATTCTACAGCATGATATTCCGAAAACCAGTGGGACGGAATGTGATCCTTGTGTGCGACAGCATATCGTGCTGGGTCATGGGATATAATCCCCTGCTGGATCTGCTGAAGACAAAACTGGGCATAGCCTTCGGCGAGACGACCGCTGACAATCGGTTCACCCTGCTCCCGATCTCCTGCCTCGGCGCCTGCGACCGCGCCCCGGCCATGATGGTGGATGAAGAGTTGTATGGTCCAATAAGTCCGGAGATAATGGATGAAGTACTAAAGAAATATAAATAAACAAACCTTTGACACGGATTTACACGGACAAAGGCTATGATAAGGGCGGATTAAACTCTCGGTCTTATCCGTGTAAATCATAGCCCTTATCCGCCCCTTCCGTGTCAAAGGTTCTACTGGTTTTATTATGGAACGACCACTCACTAAAAATATCCGCCCCAACCAGGAACCGCTCTCGCTCAAAGACTACGAGAAAGCAGGCGGGTACCAGGCTGCGCGCAAGGCGCTCACTATGACGCCGCAGCAGGTACAGGACATCGTCAAAGCCTCGAATTTGCGCGGCCGCGGCGGCGCTGGCTTCCCCACCGGCGCCAAGTGGAGCTTTGTGCCAATGGGCGACAACGCGCCAAAGATCAAATATCTCGTGGTGAACGCCGACGAGATGGAGCCCGGCACGTTCAAGGACCGGATGCTGCTCGAAGGCGATCCGCATCAAATTATTGAAGGCGTCATCACAAGCGCTTATGCCATCCAGGCTGAACAGGCCTATATCTTTATCCGCTGGGCGTACAAACTTGCCGAAAAAAGACTGGCGAAATCAATTGCAGAAGCCTATGCAGCGGGCTATCTCGGAAAGAATATCCTTGGCTCGGGATTCAACCTTGAGCTACGCATCCATTCCAGCGCCGGACGTTACATCTGCGGCGAAGAAACAGCTCTCTTGAACGCCCTCGAAGGAAAACGCGCAACGCCTCGCTCCAAACCGCCCTTCCCTCAGGTCTGCGGTCTCTGGGGAAGACCGACGATCGTGAACAATGTGGAGACCATTACGAACATTCCTCATATCGTAAAGAACGGACCGGACTGGTTCAAGGGATTGAGCACGGGTCCTGACGCCGGCACCAAGCTCTACGGCGTCAGCGGCCGGGTGAAAAGACCGGGGATATGGGAACTTCCCATAGGCGTCACGGTCAGGGATCTCCTGGAAGAACATGCCGGCGGCATGCAGGAAGGCTATCAGTTCCGCGGCGTGATCCCCGGCGGCGCGTCAACCGATTTCCTGGTTGCCGAGCATCTGGATGTGAAAATGGATTTTGATTCGGTCATGAAAGCCGGCAGCCGACTGGGCACCGGCACCATGATCGTGCTTGACGACCGGACCTGCCCGGTCGGCTTTGTCCATAACCTTGTGCGCTTCTTCCGCCGCGAGTCCTGCGGCTGGTGCACACCCTGCCGCGAAGGTTTACCATGGATCGAGAAGATGTTATCTGCGATCGAGAACGGCAAGGGAGAACCGGGCGATATCGAGCTCCTGGCGCAGCAGAGCAAGCTGCTCGGTCCGGGGAACACCTACTGCGCGCTGGCACCGGGAGCAGTGGAGCCGCTGCAGAGTGCGATCAAGTATTTCCGGGAAGATTTTGAGAAACATATACGGGAGAAGAGATGCCATTTCAAAGCCAAGCAGGGAAAGGAGCAAATATGACCCATAATAAGAATAAGGGAATCACCTACTTTATTATTCTTGCTGGTTTGTTAACAAGCGTAATATTGATAACTTTAAAGCCGAAAACAACAGTACTCCTACCAGCACTTGGATATTACTTACTGCCATATTTAATAATGTATTTGGCTTTTAGAAGAATTAAGAAAGACATGTATTGGCCTTGCGATCTGGGAGTGTTAATATTTTCAATCGTCGGCGGACTAGCTCTATTAATCGCTGTAGTTTTTGCTCCTGATCCATTTGCCTTATTGTTTATTCCGACAGTTCAGCTTGTTACTTTCGTTGTTTTACACGGAGGAATAGTGCTGCTAAGAATATTTGCCAAAGACATGAGATACGCTGAAAAAGAACGCAAAGATGACTTATAGCAAGTTATTAAATTGCGCGGATTCAACTTCGAAGTGCAACTTTTGCAGGTGAATTTAGGTGGTGCGATGTGTTAGTATTGGCGCCACTTAAACGAACAAGCAAAAGGAGCA
>JAYTJE010000121.1:0-19407 GCA_043731355.1 Nitrospirota bacterium | reverse complement strand
AGGAGTCTGCGAGCCAAGCGTTGCAAGCTCTTTTTTCCCTGCCGTGGCGAGCGCCCGGGTACCACCTGCGCGCACGATCGCCGTGCTCCGGGATGCTGACGTTGCCAGCGGAAGTTGGAGCGGCTTTGGCGCGGGATTCGCCGGAGGCGCTCCGTGGGGCAGCAGCCCGAGGATGTTCCGCTCACGCACCAGTACACGATCCTCATCGCCCACTTTATAGGCCTGGCCGGCATGCTGCTCATAGAGCACGTAGTCTCCCGGCTTGATGGACGTGTTTATGAACTTCCGGTCCTTGTGGTCTTTCTTTTTTTTGCCATGGGCTTCCTCTTCCTCGAGCGCTCCCGGCCCAATCGCTTCGACCACTCCCTCCGCCGGCTTTTCCTTTGCCGTATCGGGAAGATAGAGGCCTCCCGCGCTCACGTCCTCAGCCGGTGACGGTTTGATCACGGCCCAATCATGCAACGGTGTTAGTTTCATTTTCACTCCTCCTGAAATGTTCTCCCGTAAGAGAACCCTGCTCGTTCACCAAATTACGCACACATTATACGAGAAAACAACGTCACTGTCAAAAGAACAGCGTACGTGCAAGCCTTCCTTCTTTAACTTTGTCCCGCTTCCCGCAGCACCCCTCCTGCGAGAGCGGCAAGCGGAAGCACACGGTCCACGGCATCCAGTTCGATGGCCTTCTTCGGCATACCGAACACCACGCAGGACTCCTCATCCTGGGCGAGGGTGAAAGCCCCGGCCTCTTTCATTTCGAGCATGCCCCTGGCCCCGTCATCTCCCATGCCGGTCATAATCACGGCAATGGCGTTTTTGCCCGCATACCGGGCCGCGGAGCGGAAGAGCACATCGACCGACGGCCGTTGGCGGCAGACGAGGGGCCCGTCCTTCATTTCCACATAATAGCGCGCCCCGCTCCGTTTAAGCAGCAGGTGGCGGTTGCCCCGGGCTATGAGCGCGCGGCCCCGAATGACGGTATCGTTGTCCTCGGCCTCCTTGACCGTGATCCGGCAAAGACCGTTGAGCCTCGTGGCAAAGGCCCGCGTAAAGTTCTCGGGCATGTGCTGCACGATCACGATGCCGGGAGCGTCAGGCGGCATCGCCTCCAGAAACACCTTGAGGGCTTCGGTTCCGCCGGTTGACGCGCCGACCACCACCACCTTTTCCGTGGTCCGGAGCATTGCCTCGGACTGGCGCGTCGATCTCGGCATAACGGCGTCGGCCGTCAGCTTTGGGGTGACAATGGTGACGCCGGTGGCAATGCGTTTCACCCTTGCCTGGGCGGCGGCCTTGATCGCGTCGCAGATCCGGATGCGCGACTCTTCGAGGAATTGTTTGGTCCCGATCCGGGGTTTTTGAATGATCTCGACCGCGCCGTACTCCAGCGCCCGCAGCACCGTCTCGGAGCCCTCTTCGGCCAGCGAGGAGCAGATCACCACGGGAATGGGATGCTGGGTCATGACCTTGTGCAGGAACGTCAGCCCGTCCATGCGAGGCATCTCGACATCGAGCAAGATCACGTCCGGGACCTCATGCAGAATCTTTTCAGCTGCAAAAAAAGGGTCCGCGGCAACAGCCATCACCTCGATTTCGGGGTCCGACGACAGGACCTCGCTCAGGACCTGGCGAATGAACGCAGAATCATCAACAATGAGCACCCGTATTTTTCTGGTCATTTCCTGTCCGTTCCGCTGTCGGCAATAACGATGCTTGCCTGCAGCCGTTTCATCAGCACATCGCCCGTGGCGGTATTGAAGAACAATTTTCGCCCCGTAACGCCGCCCACATCCATGGCGAGAATCCGTATGCCCGCCTTATCGAGCGTCAGCTGCGCGATCTCGATGTTCTGCCTGCCCACGGAAATACTGTTCCTCCCTCCGAGCCGCATGCTGAACATATCGGCGCCGCCGAACACCTTCACCTCAAGCTCGCTGCGTTTTAATTTATTGTCGTCAAAGAGCTTGATCATCATCTTAATGGCGCACTCCACATACTTCGCCTGTTCCGCGCAGGGCCGGCCGCAGATCGCGCTTTCCCGGCACTTCGGCAGCAGGCCATGGCAGATCGCCCCCACGCGGGTCTTCCGATGGAACAAGGTAACTGACAGGCAGGAGCCGAGCACGGTCATCACGCTCGACGGCTTGTCCGAAAAATGCAGCTCTCCCGACCTCAGATAGATAACGGGAAGGTCGTCCTGGTTTGGGCTCATGCTGTCTTTCGGTACACCGTGGAGGTGACACGCTGGAGGGGCAGTTCGAAGCCATGCACCGTCTCCGAGTGTCCCAGAAAAAGGAACCCTCCCGGCTTCAGGGAGTTGCACAACCGTCCCAGGAGTTTTTCCTGGTTCTGCCGTTCGAAGTAGATTATGACGTTGCGGCAGAAAATAGCGTCAAGAAGTTCGGCCCGCCGGTACTGTTCATCCATCAGGTTGACACGCTCGAAACGGACCATGGCCCGCAGTTCAGGAGTGATCCGCACTTGTCCCTTGCCGCGGTCCTTGCTCTTCATCAGGTATTTTTGTTTGATTGAAAGCGGCACCGGGATGATCCGTTCTTCATCGTAAATGCCGAGCTTGGCCTTGTCCAACACCCTGGTCGAGATGTCCGTGGCAACGATGGAGAAGCGGAATCCCGGATGGCGGGCGGCGAACTCGGAGAGCACCATCGCAAGCGTATAGGGCTCCTCGCCGGACGAGCAACCCGCGCTCCAGATGGTAAAGCACGGTCCGCTGCCCGAGGCCGGATCGAGGAACAGCGGCAGCACCGTGTCCGTAAGAATAACGAAGTGACCGGGTTCGCGGAAAAAATCGGTCTTATTCGTGGCAACGGCATTGATCATCTCCACCAGTTCATGCTGACTATTTGAGGAATGGAACAGGTACTCGCAATATTCCCCGAACGTGGCCGCGCCCACGCTCTTAAGGCGCTTCTGCAGCCGCGCTTCCAGCATGATCTTTTTGCCGGGCGGCATTTTTATCCCGCACTGGATATGGATGAACTCGCTCAACCTGACGAACTCCTGCGCGGTCATGGGTTTTGCAAGTTCTGTATGAAAAGTGTTGTCTGTCATGCCTGTTCTTTCCGACGCTGGCGCTTGAGGCCGGGCGCCGCGGTTTCTTTCCAGACGAAAAGATGAAAAGTGCGACGGGGAGGATGGGGATGAATGCCGTGTTCATGCGGCAGTATTGCGGATACATGGACACCCCTCACCTTCGCCCCCAAGGGTAAAGGTGAGGGGTGAGGTTTTTTCACGCTCCCTGCATAGCGGTTTCACAAACTATCGGCATGACTTCGCCTTGATATAGCGGTTCGTCCACTTGCTTACTGCGCTGCCGCTCCAGATGCCCCGGCCTGGCCTTCCTGCACCAAGGACAGTTCCTCGGTCGAAAATATTTCGTCAATGTCAAGGATGATGATAAACTTTTCGTTCTGCTTGCCCATCCCGGTTATAAACTCGGTCTTCAGCTTCGTCCCGATCCGTGGGGCGGGTTCAATGTGCTCCGTATCCAGATCGATCACTTCCTGCACCGAGTCGGCCAGCGCTCCCAGGATCGTGGTCTCGCTGTCAACCCGCACTTCCATGATGATAATGCAGGTGTTTACCGTATTTTCCGTCCCTTGCATGCCGAACTTGAGCCGCAGGTCCACCACCGGGACCACGCTTCCTCGCAGATTGATGACGCCCCGCATGAAATCAGGCGTTCGCGGGACTTTCGTGACGGTCGTAAAATCCAGCACTTCACGGACCTTCGAAATATCAACCGCATACACTTCCTCGCCAAGCTTAAAGGTCAGATACTGCGTCGTTACCGCTGTCTC
The DNA here is from genome assembly GCA_043731355.1 of Nitrospirota bacterium. GTDB lineage: Bacteria > Nitrospirota > UBA9217 > UBA9217 > UBA9217 > GWC2-56-14. The sequence goes on along the minus strand of JAYTJE010000121.1, from coordinate 15,586 downwards.
AGCTATGCTCATGGTTTCCCTCCTGTGAATTCAGGCGTCAGGAGACAGTATTCAGGAGTCAGGAAAACTTATTTCGTCTGACTTCTAAATTCTGGATTCTGACTTCTGCCCTTAATATTTTTCAAACTCCGCGTCCTTGCCGTCCGCTTTCCCGTGGCCGTCGTGGCCCATGTGGAGCGCAACACCAGCCGGTTTTGCGGCAGGTTTGGCAATATGGGCGATCTGGACCGGGTGCGACGCGTGGACCGGTTTCAGCGCCGCGACGGGCCGCCGTCTGACCGCTTGCTCCACATTGTTCGTCTTGAAGAACGAGATGGCGCCCTGGAGTTGCTCTGCCTGGGACGAGAGCTCTTCGGCCGTGGAGGCCATTTCTTCGGCAGCGCCGGCGTTCTGCTGGATCACCTGATTGAGCTGCTGGATGGCGCTGTTGATCTGGTCGGCGCCGCTTGCCTGTTCCTTGCTCGACGCGCTGATCTCCTGCACCAGCTCCGAGGTCTTCTGGATGTCCGGCACGAGCTTGGTCAACATGGCCCCGGCTTTTTCCGCAACCTCGACGCTGGAGGTCGAAAGATGACTAATCTCGCCGGCTGCCGCCTGGCTGCGCTCGGCCAGTTTCCTGACCTCGGCGGCCACGACCGCGAAGCCCTTGCCGTGCTCGCCCGCGCGCGCGGCTTCGATGGCGGCGTTCAGTGCCAGCAGGTTGGTCTGGCGCGCGATCTCTTCGATGATCGATATCTTCGAAGCGATCTCTTTCATGGCCGCCATGGCTTCGGATACCGCTTTGCCGCTTTCGATAGCGTCATTGGCCGATTTTATCGCGATCTTTTCCGTCTGCTGTGCATTGTCCGCGTTCTGTTTAATCGTGGCGTTCATCTCTTCGACCGAGGACGAGGCCTCTTCCGCCGACGCGGCCTGCTCGGTCGTGCCCTGGGACATCTGCTCGGAACCGGCGGAAAGCTGCTGGCTGCCCGAGGCCACGTTGTCGGCCGCGGTCTTGACGTCGCCGACCACGTCCCGCAGTCTTTGCACCATTGCATTGAGCGCATCGGCAAGGTGGCCGAGTTCGTCCCCGCGGGCGATGTCCAGCTGATGCGTAAGGTCGCCCGCCGCGATGGAATGCGCGAAAACAACCCCCTGCCCAAGCGGTTTTGTAATTGACCGGGTGATGAGCACGCCGAGAAAAACGCCCGCGATGATGGCGAGCGCGCTGAACAGGGCTATCATCAACCTGGTCTTCACCGCCCGGCCCAGCATGACCTCTTCGGAAAGGATGTGTTCTTTGGAAAGCTCGGTGACTTTTTTCAGGAGGGTCTGGACCTCTGATAACTGCGCCAGCGTCCTGGTATTATACACCGCGCGGGCCTCGGCGTGGTTCCCGCGCTCATGGAGCTCCCGGACCGTAACGGCGGTTTCATGCAGTTTCCGGTGCGGTTCTTCAAGGGCATTCAGCGGTCCGGCCAGCGCGCCGAAGAGGGCCACCGCTTCCATTTTGCCTTTGCCATAGTACCATTTCCCGAAGCCGCATTGTGTGTGGTCCAGCTGAACATTCAGGGAGTCTGTTTCGTCATGGACGTATGCGCCGACCGCTTGCGCCCATTTCAGGTGGTCCACCTCTCGTTGCAGAAGTTCTCCGCGCAGCGCATTGCCCGCGGCAACTTCCTGACCGCCCTTCACAATATCACTGATTCCCAAAAAGGCCGAAATCCCTACCAGGAACAGCATAAACAACACCGACCCAATGCCGATCATGATTTTTTTCCCAAGCTTGATGTTCTGCCAGTTCATTATGTCCCCCCCGGGTAACTTCATATCGTTCGTGATGACGTTTAGAACCACGAGTTGCATAAGCCGTAATTATGCCGACAGTACAGTGAGCGTAATTATGATGCTCTCGTAAAAAGTCTAAAATTGACGAGAGACCGTCATTCCGGCTTGTCCGGAATCATTCTTTTTCAATGCGTTGTGCTGAGAAACGATTCCCGACAAGCGGGAATGATGACTTTTTACGAATTTATCAATTATGATGAACTCATAAAAAGTTGCGAACCACTCAATTTGTCATTCTGAGCGCAGCGAAGAATCTTGCTTTATCAATACGATGAGAGACCCTTCACTTCGTTCAGGGAGACACTTACAGACTTCTTACGAGACCATCAATTATAACACACAAATATTTGCATAGTGCGATTTTTTTGTAAGCTTTTACTGTCGGCATTGCGTGGTTGACCATCAGCCAATTTGTTTATTGTTCGCGTCCCCGTTCAAAACAAAGCAGGTAAGCCTGCTTACCTGCCCTCTCTGTCGCTGTTATTGCTCAAGCGCCGCCAGACCGCCTGTTGCGGTAAGCGTGAGCTCATCCATTTCCGCTATCTGCACCAGCTTCGGCACGTCCAGCACCAGCGCCACGGTGCCGTCGCCCAGGATGGTCGCGCCCGAAAGTCCTTTCACATCACGGTAAAAAGTACCGAGGTTTTTGATGACCGTCTGGTGGCCGCCTACAACGTGATCGACGACAAAACCGACCCGTTTCCGCTCAACCTGCGCGATCACGATCTGTTCGATGGCAGGACCGGCGCCGGGGATGCTGAACTGCTCCCGGAGGCGGACATAGGGAACGATATGGCCGCGCACATTAATCATGTGTTTGTTATTGCCCGTTGCGGAAGCGTCGCCCGTCAATTCAACGCATTCATCCACCAGCGAAAGAGGGAAGATGAAATTCTCTTCACCGATTCTGGTGAGAAACCCGTCGATAATGGCCAGGGTCAGCGGCAGCCGAAGCGTGATCACGGTCCCCTTTCCCTTGTCAGTGTCGATCTCGATTGTTCCGCGAAGGGCGTCAATGGCCCGCTTCACCACATCGAGCCCCACGCCGCGGCCCGAGACACTCGTAACGGTCTTGGCCGTTGAAAAGCCGGGCTGGAGCACCAGCGCGAGGACTTCCTTGTCGGTCAGTTCGGCATCCTCCCTGATCAGGCCCCGCTCAATCGCCTTTGCGCGGACCGCGTCCCGGTCGAGGCCCGCGCCGTCGTCCCGGATCTCGATCAGGACATGGGCGCCGGAATGCACGGCGGAGAGCGTGATGACGCCGACCTTCGGCTTGCGGGCCGCCTTGCGGACTTCGGGCGCTTCGATGCCATGGTCAATGCTGTTCCTGATCAGATGGACCAGCGGATCGCCGAGCTTTTCGATAACGGTTTTGTCCAGTTCGGTCTCGGCGCCCTCGGTGACGAGCTCCACATCCTTTCCCAGCTCCTGGCCCAGGTCGCGGACCAGTCTTCTGAACTTGCTGAAGGTGGTGCCGATAGGCAGCATGCGGATGCTCATGGTCCGGTCGCGCAAATCGGCGGTCAAACGTTCCACTTCCTCGGCAATGGAGAGCAACGCGGGGTCGTTGCGGGTGGCCGCCGTCTGGCTCAGGCGTGCCTGGACCGTAACGAGTTCTCCCACAAGGTCGACCAGGCCGTCCAGCTTGCCTGTCGCCACGCGGATGCTCGAAGAAGCTTCCGTGGTATGGCGCCGCTCGCGCAGCTCCCGCACTTGTTCCTGTTCAGCCAGGGCCGCCTCCACTTTGCCGCCGGTAACAACGCCGGTCTCAACGAGCACTTCACCAACCCGCTTTTTCGATTTCAGCGCCTGCTGCAGATCGGCGGGACCGATGTCGCCACGATCAAGCAGGATCTCGCCAAGTTTTTTATAGGCCGCTTCGTCGGATTCAGCGCTTCCTTCCTCATCAACGAGCGTGATCTTGACTTCGCCGGAGTCCTTGACAAAAATAAAAATGTCCTGAATGGCATTGATCCCCTGCGAGGTCGTCAGGATAATGTCCCACCACGTATAGCACAGGTCTGCATTGAAATCCTCAAGATAGGGGATGGCGTCGGTCTGGGCCACGACCTTGCAGCTGCCGAGGCCGGAAAGCTCGTGCAGCAGCTCAAGAGGGTCGATCCCTGCGGCAAGGATCTCCGCATTCGGCCGGAACTGTATCCGGTAGGTAACCTGGGCCGACGCCGCGCCGTCAGCCCGCGGCCTTGCCGTGGCAACGGGAACGGCGATCTTCGAAGCGCTGAGACCCGCCGGGATGAGGTCTTTGAACGCCGACAGGATCTCCGCGGTCATGCCGGGAACGATGGCGCGGCCGCAGTAGTAGGCGTCGAACATATCCTTGATCCGGTCGCGGGCCCGCAGCGTGAGGTCGATGATCTCCTTGTTCACCGCGATCTTCCCCTTGCGCACGAGGTCGAAGAAACTCTCGATCTCATGCGTAAAGGCAGAGATCTCGGTGAACTCGCAGGCCCCGCCCGAGCCTTTGATCGTATGCATGACCCGAAACACCCGGCCGATATGCTCCTCATCGCCGGGGACGTTCTCAAGCTCCAGCAGTGAGGCTTCCAGCTCTGCAAGCAGTTCCTGCGCTTCGTCCTTGAATACCTCGCGCAGTTTGGCAACGATCTGCTCGGTAGACTCCTCTTCGATCGGCTCCCGGTCTTCAGTCATCGTGCACTCCTCTTGTACTGGTCTGTCCAGAGACAGGAACTGTCCTTGTCGAGGCTGCAGCCCATCTGGCGAAGATAGCCTGCGGCCCCCGCGGTCTTCTCCAGGATATCCGGCCGCGCGCTCGCAAAGGTAAAGCGCTTATTCAACCTTGTTGCGGACCGGTGTGCGGAACACAGCAGCTGGACCAGGGGAAGGTCCGCGTTGGCAGCGCCCTGGAGGTCGAGGACCACCTCATCGACGCTGATAAGCGCTTTTATAAAGGAGGTCCTCAACTCATGCACCTGCGGCTGAGTAATCTCTCCCTCGCAGGTAATGACACATTTTTTTTCCGACTGATCGACACGAATGCCCATAACCATTGCCCTCCTTATCTTTACCCTGGGAAGAATGCGCTGTTCTGCTCCTGAACAACTGAAACCGGTAAAACCGTGGGCCTGGTGATACGTCTGCGCTTGAACCACAGGTAACATTGTAGCAGATGATAATTAAAATACAGACACTATTTAGCAATATTTATACCATCACACTATATTTTTTAATTATCTAAAATCAAATGGTTAGTGAGCATAAGGCAAGGAGGCTGTCCGAAAACACTACTACATAAACAGATCAATAGCCACAATTTGGCATGAAGCTTTAAATGCTTTTTTCAAGTTTATTGGATCGGAGGAACAAAAAAGCCCCGGAATAATTCCGGGGCTTGGATAAGGTATATGCAATAGTACTGTTTAGGAAGCGGTCTATGCCTTCAAGACATTAGCGGCCTGAAGTCCCTTGGGGCCCTTCACAACCTCGAAGGTGACCTTGTCGCCTTCATTCAACGACTTGAAACCATCGCCTGCGATTGCTGAAAAATGCACGAATACGTCCTCGCCATTTTCCTGCGTGATGAAACCAAACCCCTTGCTGTTGTTGAACCACTTGACAACGCCATTTGCCATGTTTACCATCTCCTATGCTTCTTTAATTGAATTTTATCCGGGAATACTCCACGGACAGAGAAAGCATACCGTTTTCCGAACACCGTGTCAAGCTGATATTTTCGTTTTTCACGGGGTCTGCGCGCAGGTCTTCGGCATCATGCTCGCTGCCGAAAAGACCGCGCCTGGTGCATGAACGCTTCAAGCCTCGTGAGCGTCTGGGTGTCCTGCTGCCCTTCGTAGGCGATGTTCAGCATCGGCAGGGACGGATGGGCTTCCCGCACACGCTTCAGCACGGCCGCGGTGATCGTGCCGGGCATGCAGGAGAGCGGCATCACGTTCACCATGCCGGAGACCCCTTTATTGATGAAGTCAATGGTCTTGCCGACCGACAAAACAGCTTCGCCCTCGAATGAGTCATGGAGGTAAGGCCGGGCCAGTTGCAGGGTCTCCGCTATGGTCGGTTCGTGGAGGCTTCTGAAAGCTCCGTTAAACCTGCCCAGGAACCGCGAATCGTCGCGCTGCTGCACCCAGGCGGTCAGATGCGCCGTGAGCAGCGCTTTCCAGGAACGGTTCATGCGCGCCGAGGTCTTGGAGGTCTCCGTAAGATAGAGCAGCCATTCCGAGACCGGCGCAACCCGCGCCTCGCCTCCCAGGCTTTCGATCTGACGGACCAGCCCTTCGTTGCTGAAGCGGTTCGAGCGGATATAAATCTCTCCCACCACGCCGATCACCGGCCTGCGGCGCGGCGTCACGGCGACCTGCGTGAACGCGGCATAGGCCTGATCCAGCACGGATGACAGCGCGGACCGATTCTCGATGGCACGGACGAGCGAATCCAGCGATGCGGCGTAGACGCGGTCGGCCCGGCCCTGCTGGAGTTCATAGGGCCTGCTCTCGCGCAGCATCTTCTCCAGCAGGTCCACGGCAAGCGTCCCCTGCCAGCACATGCGCACGAAGTTCCGGTCCAGCACACCCACATCGCGGTGCAGGGTCTCGTCCTGCATGGGCGAAAAGATCGGCACGGCCGCAAGACCGATGCTGTCGAGCACCTGCCGATGATATTGCTGATACTGGCCGAAGCGGCAGGGCCCCTTGCCTCCGGGCATGAAAAAAGCGCTCTTGCACGGATCGAAATCAGGCTTTTGCGAGGCCTTTATCATATCGCCTACCGTGAGCATGAGCGGATAACACTCCCTGCCGGAGCTGTGCTCCCTGCCGAGGCGGCGGGTCTCGCTGTCCGATTCAGGCAACACAACCGCGTCGACCTTGCAGGCCCGGAACGCCGCGGCAAGCGCATGGGCGTGGTCGGCCATGGCCGGCACATACACGGTCCGGTTCTCCAGGCCAGCCCTCTTCCTGTGCGCAGCAGGCTTCGGCGCACAGGCGGCGGCATAGCCCAGGCTGTCCAGGAACGCCTCGATCCGCGTGATCGCGCCGGCATCCGCGCTGTGTTCGTCGATCTCAAGCTGCAGAAACGGTTTGGAACCCAGCTCTTCGCGGAAAAAATGCGTGATGAACGAATCAGGCCCGCATCCGAAATTGGTAATGTAGATGGGATAGAGGTTCGGGTGTGCCTTGATGAACCGGGCCGCCGCCAGGATCCGCTGTCCCGACCGCCAGTACATGGATTCCCATCCCGTCAGATCAACATCGTTCAGCGGCAGCAGGTCCATGGGGATGGCGCGGATGCCGAGCTCGCGGATCTTCGCGGGCAGATTCATGTTCAGCCCCGCGTCGCAGGTATTATAGGAACGCCCGATGAGCACAAAAATCTTTTCGCCGGGAGCGAGCGTTGCAAGCACTTCTCTGCCCCGCTCAGAAAGCGCACTCAGAAAAACCTGCTGCGCCGCGTCCGCCTGCTGTTGCGCTTTTTTTATCCGGCTGGACGACTTGCCCAGTGCCGCGCCGATGGCTTTCAAACTCCGGTCCCGGTGGCGTCGGTCCTGCAGGTGCAGCACCGGTTCCAGGGTCCTGACGTTCTTGAGCGAAAGCGCCGCCCGTGCGACATAGGGCAGGGACTGCGTATAGGGACAGGCCTGCGTTCCGAAGCATTCTCCCTCGCGCACGGCCGGCAGCCTGATAAAGCTCGGCAGGAACAGAATGTCGACGTCCTTGTCCAGAAGGTCCTGGATATGGCCCAGCGCAACGCGCGCCGGGAAGCAGGTCTCGGCAACAGCCGCCTCAAGCCCCTTGTTAATGAGCGTCCGGTTCGTGCGGTCCGACATCACGACCCGGTAGCCCAAAGAGGTGAAGAAAGCCTGCCAATAGGGCAGATAATCGTGCAGGAACAGAGCGCGCGGGATGCCGAGGGTGGGCGCTCCGGGCAAGGCCGTCGCCCCCCCTGCCGTAAGCAGACGCTCCCGCTCAACGAACAGGTCTTGATGATCAACAACAGTCGCGGTGGTCCTTTTCACCTCGTATTTCTCGCACCGGCTGCCGTAGAACAGCGGCGGTTCATGGTCAAAACTGACCCGCTGGATCGAACAGCGGTTCGCGCATTCCGCGCATTCAAAGGTCGTGACCGTGCAGGACCGGCTGCTCAGGTCGAATCCTTTAAAGGAGCTTGGCCCTTCGCCGCGCGCCTGCCGGGCCAGCAGCGCGGCGCCGATCGCTCCGGTGACCTCGTGGTGCGGAGGCACGGTCACGGTCTTGCCGGTGATACGCTCGAAGGCCGACACCACGGCCCTGTTCGAGGCGACGCCGCCCTGGAAAAAGATGCGGCTGCCCACCTTCTTTCCGGCAACCACCTTGTTCAGATAATTATAAGCAATGGAACAGGCCAGGCCGGCGGTCAGTTCATCCACGCTCGATCCGGTATTCATGGAATGCACCAGGTCCGATTCCATGAACACCGTGCAGCGTTCGCCCAGGCTGCAGGGCGTTTTCGCCTGAAAGGCCCGGTCCTCGAATTCCTTCCGAATGCAGATCCCGAGCCGCTCGGCCTGTTCTTCGAGAAAAGAACCGGTGCCCGCGGCGCAGGCCTTATTCATCTCGAAATCAACGACCGCCTTGTTCCGCAGGCTGATGTATTTCGAATCCTGCCCCCCGATCTCGAAGATGGTGTCCACGGCTGGATCGATGGCCGCGGCCGCCGTTGCCTGCGCCGTGATCTCATTTTTGATCACATCGGCGCCGATCATGTCGCCCGCAAGGTACCGGCCGGAGCCCGTGGTCCCCGCCCCCCGGATCGTCACCCGGTGGCCGAGCTCCGTCCCGACCTCGGCAAGGCCCTGCTTCACGGCCTCGATGGGCCTGCCCGCAGTGGGCAGATAGCGCTTCGCGAGCACCCTGCCCCCGGCATCGATCACGACAACATTGGTCGAAACAGACCCGACATCAACGCCAAGATAGGCTTCGACGGGCCCATCCGCGCCAAGGGACCCGCACTGCTCCTGAAACGGCCTGCCCTGCGCCGGCAGGCGGAGGGGGCCTGCGCCGTTGCCGGGCACCTGATGACCTGATGCGGAACGGGCCGCCAGCCGCGCCGTCCCCTGATAGCGAAAGGCTTCGTCACGCTGCTCTCGTGCAATGAACGCCGCGCCGATGGCGCCCGAGGTGGCGAAATGTTCGGGCACGATCAGTTCCGACGGGCCAAGGCGCAGCACTTCCTGGAGTGCCCGGCGCATGCCGAAGTTGGCGGCCACGCCCCCGAGAAAAAGGACCGGCGTATTGATCTTCTTGCCCCTGCCGACCGTTGCTTTGAAATTCCTGGCCATGGCCGCGCAGAGCCCCGCCACGATATCGTAATCGGGCGTGGCGATCTGCTGCAAATGGATCATATCGCTCTTGGCGAAAACGCTGCACCGTCCGGCCACGCGGGGCGGGTTCGTTGACCGCAGCGCAAGGCGGCCGAAGGCTTCGATGGAGAGCTGGAGCCGCGACGCCTGCTGGTCGAGGAAGGAGCCGGTGCCGGCTGCGCAGACCGTGTTCATGGAAAAATCCTCGATCGTCATAGCGCCGCCCGCGGCATCGCGCCCGAGCATGATAAGCTTGGCGTCCTCGCCTCCCATCTCGATGATGCTCGCCGCTCCCGGGTGGAACTGGCCGGCAAAACGCGCCTGGGCAAGGATCTCGTTGACGAACCGGGCGTTGATGAGCTCCGCGGCCTGTTTGCCGCCGCTGCCGGTGATGCCCGCTGTCCTGACCGCATCCAGGGAAAACCGCGAGGTCAGGGAAGCGAGCTCCTCGTCAAGGGATTTGAGCGGAGCTCCCTTGATGCGGGTGCAGGTCTCGGCAAGCAGGACGCCATTTGCGTCAATAAGCGCGGTCTTGATGCTGACCGACCCGATGTCTATGCCGAGAAAAAGCCCGCCGTGCATGAAGAGTGCCTCGTCTGGAAAGCAGGAGTGCGGTCCCGGACCAGAAGTGTCCGGAATATTGCAGGGATCCGCGTGGGATAAGAGTGGCGTCATTATAAGGAAAACAGCTGTTGTAGTCAACAGGGAGGATCGCGCTCAAAAAGCGTTGCGTCTTGCTTTTTTTAAAAAAAGTGTACACAAAAAATAAAAATGTTATATAATGCGTCAACATAAACCGCATCATGCACCGACCCGAGGAACAGTATGGCCATACTCTCAGGCATCGTAAAAAATCTGGAAATCCCCTGGCTCTTTCAGGACATCAAAAACGAGAAGATGACCGGCACCGCGGTCCTCGAAAAGGACGGCGCGACCAAGAAAATCTATTTCAACAACGGCGATATCATTTTTGCCTCTTCCAGCCTCAATGAGGACCGACTGGCGGAGTTTCTGGTGCGGACCGGCAAGATCACCGCGGAGCAGCGCGATACGCTTATCGAGGCGGTCAGAACGTCCGGCAAACAGGAGGGCACCGTGCTCATTGAGCGCGGCATCGTCAGGCCCGCCGATCTGGTCGATCATGTGAACCAGCAGGTAAAGCAGATCATTCTGGATCTGTTCTCCTGGCGCTCCGGCGCCTATCAGTTCAATGAAGGACCGCTGCCGCAGGCCGAGATCGTCCCCCTCTCCATGACCACGGCAAGCATGATCATGGAAGGGACCGCGGCGCTGGACTGGCAGGTCATCCGCAAAGTGCTCCCCCCGCCGGAGACCGTACTTCGGGCCACCGCGGCCCCTTCCCGGCTTTTCCGCATCGCCGACCTGACTCCGGAGCAGAAAAATATCTACGCCATGATCAACGGCAGCCGCAGCATTGAAGAGCTCTGCTCCCTCTCGGTGGTCGGCGACTTCAACACCTATAAGGCGATATACGCCCTGCTGGCGATCCGCATGGTGGAGCCGGGAACGGCCACGGCCGAGGACGCCCGCATGTCCGCGCGCGATACCGCACGGGCCGCGGGAGCGCCTGCGCCGGAGACGGACGCCGGAAAAACAGACCCCATTTCGCGGGATGCGATCCAGGAAGCCTATGCCGCGCTGAACAAGCAGGACCATTACCAGATCCTCGGCGTCGACAAAACAATCACCCCGGCCGAGCTGAAAAAAGTATATTTCAGATTAGCGAAGCGCTACCACCCCGACCGCCACCTGGAACCGGACATGGCAGACATGAAAAACGTGCTCGAGACCCTGTTCACGAAAGTTCACCAGGCGTACGAGACGCTCAGCAATGACTTCAAACGCAATGAGTATGACCGCATACAAGTGCAGGGAACGGTAAAATCTCCCGAAGTGGTCAAGGCCCGGAACGAAAAGCTGGAAAAAAGAGCGGCGGCGGCCAAACAATTCGAGACCGGCATGACCGCCTTCAGGGCAGGTAATTACTGGGGCGCGGAGGAATCCTTCAAGTGGGCCTGTCAGTTCGACCCGGAGAACAGCAAATACTTTCACTATCGCGGCCTTTCGCTGTCACATGTTCCCCGGCGGAGCCACGAAGCGGAGGAACATCTGCGCAAAGCCATCGAACTCGACCCGGAAGTAAGCAGCTACCATCTGGAGATGGGGAACCTCTACCTGAAGGGCGGGCTCAAAACCCGGGCGCTGCAGTATTTTAACCAGGCCCTCGAATTTGACCCCACGTCGGAGGCCGCCCGGAAGGGCATTCAAGCCGTGGGCGGAGAACCGGCGAAAAAATAGCCGATGACCGGCAAAAAACCATCCTCGCTACGGCCGTGCATACCGCTTCAGCAGTTCGTTGATCAGGTGATCGGCTTCGTGGAGTTCCCCCTTCCGCAGCAGCTTAAGAACATCTGATCCGATGATCGCTTCAAGGACCTGCCGCCTGCCCGTTTCGCTCCCGCCCTCCTCCTGAAGACGCTTTCGCACAATAGCCAGCCTCGTCAGCAGCAACTCGTATTCAGGCCCGTACTGCCGCTCCAGTTCCAGTCGAAGACTCCTCGCCAGCGCAGGACTGGCCCCGCTCGTTGACACGGCGATCACCAGGTCCCCGCGCTCCACCACCGACGGCACGATGAAACTGCTTTCTTCGGGAGGCGCTGCCACATTCACCAGGATATTTTTTTTATGACAGAGCTGCGCTACGGTGCGATTGACGGTCGGGTCATTGGTTGCGGCAATAACGAGAAGGGCGCCGGATAGGTGGGATTCCTGGAACACGGTGGGGACCTGCTGGATCTTTCCCGAGGAGGCAAGGGCGGCCAGCTTTGGCGTGAGCGCGGGGCTTACCACCGTCACGTCTGCGCCCGCTTCCAGCAGGGTGAGCGTCTTGCGCTCGGCGACCCGGCCGCCGCCGACGACCACACAGCGCCGCTCCCGGAGCTCTAGGTTCACGGGATAGTATTTCATTTGGATTTGAGCGCGTTGATGAGGGGGCCGACGGCATCCCGCTGGGAGGGATATTTTTTCTCGAGCAGTTCGAACTCCCGAAGCGCATCGTCGCGCCTGCTCAGCTTCTGATAGGACAAACCCGCGTAGTAGAGAGCATCCTTTTCCGCCGAAGAACCGGGATAATCCAGCAGGAGTTTTTCCAGCCTCTTTACCGCGGCAAGGTACGAGCCTTTTTTATGATAGAACCGGCCCACATAGAGCTCATATTCAGCGAGCCGGTCCCTGCAGAGCGCAAGATTGCGGATCGCCTGCTCTTCGTACGCGCTCTTCGGGTATTTGCTCCTCAGGGTTTCGAATTCTTTTACCGCCGTGTGCACGGGCCCGGGATCGCGGTCAATGGTGGTGAGCTGATTGTAGCTGCACAGGGCGGTCTGGAACTGGGCGTAGGCCGCGTCCTTGTTCACCGGGTGATAGTTGAGGAAGGCCTGGTACTCGACCCGGGCTTCATCGTACTTTTCCTCGCCGAAGTAGGTGTCGGCGATGCGCAGCATCAGGGCGGGCTCATAGCTCCGGTCCGGAGCTTTTTCCTGTATTTGCTGATATTCCGTGCGCGCTTTTTCGTAGGAGCCCTTGACCATGTTCTCTTCAGCCTGCTGGAACAGGGCCGTGGGGTCAAAGACTTCCTGCTTTTCCGCGCAACCGGCAAGAAGCATGAGCAAAAGGAAAACGAGCAGTTTTTTCATAGGAAGGGTCACTTTCTGAAGAGCGCGAAGGAAGCGCACTTGGCGCGAGGCCCCCGGGTTCCAGGCCACGGCGAAGGCACTATAGCACAGTGAATTTCCCCTTGTCAATAATAGCGTGGATCACCACCCTGCCGTCTCAGCCTGAAGTCCGCTTATTTTCGCCCCGGGCTTCACATGCCGTGTGGCGAATGACTTTCCCCTGGACCATATACACGACCATTTCCGCGATGTTGGTGGCGTGGTCGGCGATGCGCTCCAGATACTTGGTAATATAGGTGAGCCGCACCGCGCGAGAGATGTTCTTCGGGTCCTTCAGCATGTACAGCAGCAATTCATTGAAGATCTGATGGTTCAGGTTGTCCACAAAATCGTCGGCGGCGCACACCTGCAAAGCGAGAGCGGCGTCCCCGGCCACAAAAGCGTCCAGACTGTCCTTGAGCATTTTCTGGGCCGCATCGGCCATGCGCGGAATATCGATGTAGGGCTTGAGCGGCGGCTCATCGTTCAGCTCGATCGTTCGCTCGCAGATGTCAACCGCCAGATCACCCATGCGTTCGAGGTCGGTGATGATCTTGATGGCTGTGGTGATAAAACGCAGGTTGCTGCCGGTGGGCTGCCAGATCGCGAGGAAACGGATGCACTCCTCTTCGATCTCGACGTCGAAATTATTGACGATGGCGTCTCCGTCAATGACCTCGATCGCCAGGTTCCGGTCCCGATCCACCAGCGCGGCAACGGATTTTCTGATCGACTCTTCGACAAAACCGCCCATGTTAAGCACCCGTTCCTTGAGCGCCTCGAGGTCCTGTTCTTTCTGTCTGGCCATGAATGCTCCTTCCGCTTGAACGGTTGAAACCGTTATTCTATCCGAACCTTCCCGTAATATAATCATCGGTCTGCTTATTGTCCGGAGTCGTGAAAATCTTCTCCGTGGTCCCGTATTCAATGAGTTCGCCCATATACAGGAACCCGGTCATGTCCGAAACGCGCGCCGCCTGCTGCATGTTGTGCGTAACGATGATGATCGTGACGTCCTTTTTCAGGGAAACGACGAGCTCCTCGATCTTGGCCGTTGAAATAGGGTCGAGCGCCGAGGTGGGCTCGTCAAAGAGAAGGACTTCCGGCTCTACCGCCAGCGCCCGCGCAATGACTAAGCGCTGCTGCTGGCCTCCCGACAGGTCGTAGGCGCTCGCGTTCAGCTTGTCCCGCACCTCGGTCCAGAGTGCGGCCTGCTTGAGCGCCTCTTCGATCCTGCCCACCAGCTCCGGTTTGTTCTGAACGCCTTTCAATCTGAGGCCGTAGGCGATATTTTCAGCAATGCTCATGGGAAAGGGAGTGGGCTTCTGGAACACCATGCCCACGCGGCTCCTGAGGTTGATGAGATCTACGTCGTTTGCCAGAATATTCTTGTCCTGAAAAAGGATCTCGCCTTCGTAACGATGTTTCGGGTAGAGATCGTGCATCCGGTTGAAACAGCGGAGCAGGGTGGTCTTGCCGCAGCCCGAAGGACCGATCAGGGCGGTAACCTTGTTCTTGTAAATCGGCAGCGATATATTCTGCAGCGCGTGGATATCCCCGCCATAGTAAAAATTCAGGTTTTTCACCTCGATTTCGATCGTTGGCGTCACTACTTGTACCTCCACTTTAAAATAAGTCTCCCGGCGATCGTAAGCATGAGGATGAAAAGGGTGATGACCAGGGCCGCGCCCCATGCCTGGGAATGCCAGCTCTGATAGGGCCCCATGGCATACTGAAAGATCGTGACCGTCAGCGATGCGATCGGACGGTCCATGTCCGTTGAGAAAAAATTATTATTGAACGAAGTGAAGAGGAGCGGCGCTGTTTCACCGGCAACCCGGGCAATGGACAGGAGTATCCCGGTCAGGATGCCCGTTGCCGCTCCGCGGTACACGACCTGGATGATCACTTTGTAACGCGGCGCGCCCAGCGCAAATGCCGCTTCCCGCAAGGTCCAGGGGACCAGTGAAAGCATGTCCTCCGTGGTCCTGAGCACCACAGGGACCATGATGATCGCAAGCGCGAACGCCCCGGCCCAGCCGCTGAAATGATGGAGCGGCCTGACAAGGAGCGCATAGACAAAAGCGCCGATCACAATGGACGGCACACTGACCATGATGTCGGAAATGATGCTGATCAGCCTTGCGATCGCCTTTCCGCGCGCATACTCGGCCAGGAACGTCCCTCCCAGAACTCCCACGGGGACACCGATCAGCGTCGCTACGAAAGTGATCATCAGCTGCCCGACAAAGGCGTTTCTGAGTCCTCCGCCCTCAACGCCGACGGACACGGGGTCATTGAAGAACAGGCTTACGTGCAGGGCGCCCAGGCCATGGACCAGAACGTCGGCCAGGATATACACCAGCCAGAAGAGGCCGATGGCAGCGGCCAGACCGCTCAAGCTGAGCGCTACGAGACTTTCGATTTTGCGTTTTTGTTCAATAGTCATGGTTTACACCCGAGGGTAGGAAGGTAGGAGGTTAAGAGGGTAGGAAAAACCGCAAGGCGAAAGAAGCTATGACTTGCCTATACTTCTTTCCTTCTTACGTTCTTTCCTTCCTACCTTCCCAACCTCCCATCCTCCCAACTTCTCATCTTCTTATCTGGAATACTTTCTTTCTGCTTTTAATAAAAAGAACTTGGCTATCGCCAGAATGATAAAGCTCATCACGAACAGCACAAGTGCGAGATAGTAGAG
>JAYTJE010000120.1:0-14528 GCA_043731355.1 Nitrospirota bacterium | reverse complement strand
GATGTCAACGCACTTGCCATACTGGGGCTTGCCGGTGCCTTCCATGATGCCCGGGATCTCGCGGAACTGTCTGCGAACTTCTTCCACCACGCCGCCTGCCGCCTTGGCCACGGACTCCATAAGGAGCGCGCCGAAGTAGTAGGGGAGCATGCCGCCGATGAACAGGCCGCAAAGGACCATGGGGTTCGAAAGATCGAACAGGATCGTTGAGCCGAAGGAGCGTGAATATTCAGAGAAGAGCACCAAAGCGGCAAGTGCCGCGGAGCCGATGGCATAGCCCTTGGTCACGGCCTTGGTGGTGTTGCCGACCGCATCGAGAGGATCGGTGATATCGCGAATGGCCTGGGGAAGCCCGGCCATTTCAGCAACGCCGCCCGCATTGTCCGTGATCGGGCCGTAGGAATCGATGGCCACGACAATGCCGGTCATGGAGAGCATGGACACGGCTGCCAGCGCGATGGCGAAGATGCCGCCTGATGCTGCATTCGCCTGGCCGGAGAATCCGCCGCCAAGCCAGTATGCGCCGAGGATCGAAGCAACGATCATGAGCACCGGAGCTGCTGTGGACTTCATGCTGACTGCGAGTCCGGCGATCACGTTCGTGCCGTGGCCGGTGAGGCTCGCCTGTGCAATGTGCTGCACCGGGGGATACTCTTTAGCCGTGAAGTACTCGGTGATCCATACGATCATGCCGGTGAGGGCAAGACCGATGAGGGAGATGAAGAACACGGTGTTCGCCGTAAAGACGCCGGCATTTTCGCCGAGACCTGCGATAAAGCTTTTGGCCACAAAATAGAACGCTATTGCCGCGATAACGCCTGCAACGGCCAATCCCTTATAGAGGGCGCCCATGATGTAGTTGGTTTTGCCAAGTCGAACGAAGTAGGTGCCTACGATGGAAGCAATGATCGAAACTGCGCCGAGCATGAGAGGGAACTCGATCCAGGGACTGTCCGCGCCAAACACGGTCTTGGCAAGGAGCATGGCGGCCACAAGGGTCACGGTGTAGGTCTCATAGAGGTCGGCGGCCATACCGGCACAGTCGCCAACGTTGTCGCCAACGTTGTCGGCGATCACGGCGGGGTTGCGCGGATCGTCTTCGGGGATGTTCTTCTCGACCTTACCCACGAGGTCGGCGCCCACGTCAGCGGCCTTGGTGTAGATGCCGCCCGCGATACGGGCGAACACGCTCATGAGCGAGCAGCCGAAGCCGAGGCCGATGAGGGCAGTGGAGATCTGTTCAGCCGGAGCAAACGTCTTGGCAACAAAGTAAAAGCCTGCAAGGCCAATGATGCCGAGGCCCACGACCATGATACCGGTCACGGAGCCGCCCTTGAATGCGAGGCTGAGCGCGGCCTGGAGGCCTTTGCTCGCCGCTGCCGCGGTGCGCACGTTGGCGCGGAGCGACACCCACATGCCGATGAAGCCGGCAAGGGCGGAACCCACGGTACCGATGATAAATCCGATGGCTGCCCACATCCCGAGTGCGGGAACGAAGAACAGGACAAGCACCAAAACTGCCGCGACCATTGCAACGGTCTTGTACTCGCGCGCCAGGAACGCATTAGCGCCTTCCTTCACTGCATTGGAAATGTCGATCATTTTCTGATTGCCTGCATCCTGTTTGTTCACCCAGATCGCGGTCATGATGCCGTAAATGACTCCGGCTACGCCGCATACCAGGGCAAATAAAATCGTGTTACTCATTAGTTCTCCTCCTTATAAGATTAGGATATACAATACCCTTGGAACGTCTTTCGAATGTGCCCCTTTACCGCATAACTTTCTGCTCACTGCTTCTCTTCCGGCATCCCCCCTTGTCTCAAGTTTGAACCGGCTTATGCCTCAAATTTTCCGCCGATGAAATCCTTCAGGTAGTGGTTCTCGGCTTTCAGGTTCTTCACCAGGACCCGCACCACGTCGCGCATGGACAGGAGGCCGAGAAGACCGTTCTCTTCAATGACCGGAAGGTGACGGATATTGTTCTGGATCATGATGGCCATGACATAGTCAAGGTCATCGCCGGGCTTGACCACCAGCAGGTTGGCGCTCATGACGTCCTTGATCAGGACCTCTTTCATGGCGAGTCCTTCTCCGGCGGCGTTCTTGACAATATCACGCTCGGTGACGATCCCGACCAGCGACCCGCGGTCCATGACCAGAAGCGCGCCGATGTTGCACTCGGCCATCTGCTTGGCAGCCGCCTGCAACGTGTCCGAGCTTTGGATACTGAAGCACTCGAGGCCTTTGATGCTTAAGAGTTCTTTAACTTTCATTGTTTACTCCACACTTTCTCTGCGGGCAGGTATAACCTGACTCTACTTACGGCCCGACTGCCTCGCAAACACCATTGCCGTCGTGCGGTAGAACAAATGCGCGAACTTGGAATAGGGCGCATAGGCGAACAGAGACCAGATGAACACGAGGTGGAAGTAATAGACCAGGTAGCCGGCTTCCATATCCGCCAGGCGGAGCGCCCAGGAGAGCATGCCCGTGGCGCCAACGCCGATCACGATGGCGAGGAAGATCCAGTCGAAATAGGAGCCCAGACCCGCTTTGCCGGCCTGTGCAAGCCGGTTGATCAGGAGGATCACGATACCGACGGCAAAGGCGATAGAACTGCCCAGCGCGACCATCTTCATGGGGTCGCTCATGGGATAGGGAGCTTCGCCGAAATGGAAGGGGCCGAAGGCCTGAATGCCGAGGAATTCCCAGCCATAGAGATAGGCGATCGCCCAGGTCGTGGTCACCGCAAGACCGGCAAACGCATAGAACAGGGCCATGTGACCCCACTGCCGGAGCCGGTTCACGTTGCAGTCCGCGAACTTGGAGTGGGCAAGGATGGTCGTTACGGAAGCAATGATATCACCGACAAGATTGCCGCTGGAAGGAACATCGCCTGCCTGCGCCTTCATGCCGTTCCAAAGCTTCTTGATGCCGAAAAAAGCCGACACAGCGGCAAAGATCGCCGTCAGGATAAAGACCGTGTCGATAACCGGCACGGGAACGAACTTGTGATAGGCCATGATGCCGCCTTCAGCGCGCGGGGCGGTAAAGCTGCCGTTTCCCAGCACCGTCAGGATGACATACCACAACACCATGGGGATACCGAACAAAAGCCAGATGAGCTTGGGGTCTGTTGCGATCTTCGCAAACAAGGGCACCATGGCAACGTGCTTGATGCTCTGTTTGCGGATGGCGTTCAGCACCTCGCCCGGCTTGGCGCCGCGCGGACAGTAGGCCGTGCAGTCGCTGCACTGGTGGCAAAGCCAGACATCGGCGCTGGTGATGAGCTTGTCCTTCTGGCCCCACTGCGCCAGGACCATCTCTTTGCGAGGAAAAGGGTTCCCCTCCGGCGTCACGTTGCAGACCACCGAGCAGGTTGCGCACTGATAGCACTTCTTCAGGGACTCGCCGCCGCCCTTGATGATCTCGTTCACGAATTCTAAATCAGGTGTAATGACCGTTGCTTCTGACATTTATCTTATCCTCCACTGAAAGGCTCGAAGTTGTGAAGATGAGAAGTTGTGAAGATGAGATGACACCTAACTTCTTAACCTCTTAACTTCCCGTTTGCTACATGGTCCTGAACGGATTCGGTCCGATCTCTCTGATCCTGGCGGCAAATTCATTGAGCCTGTCAGGCAGTGTATCATACTCGTTGATGGCCACCTGCATAAGCTGGACGCGCTCGGACTCAAGCTGGAGCCGGTTCAGGGTCTCACTTACCTTGCTGAAGCGGGTGTTCGCGAGTTCGCTGCCCTTGACGAAGTGGCACTGATAGTTTTCGCCGTACTTGCAGCCGAGAAGCAGCATGCCGTCGGCGCCCTTGGACAGCGCGTCGGCGACCCACACCAGGTTCATGCCGCCCAGGCAGCGCATGGAAATGAACCGGAATGCCGGGTCGATCTTCTTTCCGGCAATGGCCGCCGTGTCGAGCGCCGGGTAGGAGTCATTCTCGCAGACCAGGCAGATGATCGTCGGCTTTTCCTCATCATCGGAGTATTCCACGGCCTTGAGCATGGAACCCACGATATCGACGCTGTAATCCTTGAAGGAGACGATACGCTCGGGACAGGCGCCCATGCAGGTGCCGCAGCGGCGGCAGCGGTTGAGGTTGTACTTGGGGATGCCCTTCTCGTCCTCGTCGATGGCGCCGAAGGGGCATTCTTCCGTACACCGTTTGCAGGCCGTGCACTTGATCAAAAGCGGGTCGGGATAGGTCACGTCCCAGGCTCGGGGATGGACCGCAATGCCGCGCGAGGCATGATCGATGGCCTGGATCGCCTTGAATGCTGCGCCGGCGCCGTCTTCCATGGCTTCGGCCATGTTCATGGGCTGGTGTACGCTGCCTGCGGCGTAGATGCCTGTCCTGCGCGTCTCATACTGGAAGCAGATGAAGTTTGAATCCGCAAAACCTGACGCCCCTTCGAGGGTCGGGATTTCCGGCCCCTGACGGTAGCCGAGATTCAGGATATAATCCGGTTTGGGAGTCTGTTCGAGGTAGTTCTTCTTTGCTTCATCGCCGCCGCCTGCAGCCTTGGTAAGGCCGTCGGCGTAATCCTGCGGGCCCTTTGAGGTCGGCACCATGCCGGTCGCAAGGACCACGAGGTCGGCCTCTACCTTCACCTTTTCACCGGTCTTGGTCCCGAAGAGGGTGTTCTCCATCTCAACGAACATATTGCCGTTGCCTGCATCAGAAACGCCGGTCACATCGGCCTTGGAAAGCATCACGCCCGGGTTGTTCTGGGCCTCTTTGTAGTAGAGCTCGGTCCTGCCCGGCGTCCGGATGTCCTTGTAGAAGATCATGGCAAGAGCGTCTTTGTTCTGACGCACATACTGGGACTGCTTGAGCGAGGTGGCACAGCACATGGACGAGCAGTAGGCCAAGTGATTCGGGTCGCGCTGCCCCGCGCACTGGATAAAGGCAACTTTCAATGCAGGCTTACCGTCGGAGGGACGAAACAGCTTGCCATTGTTCTTCTTTGCGATTTCTTCCAGCTCGAAGTTCGTGACCACGTTTTTCATTTTGCCGTAGCCGAGATAGTCAAGCTTGTTCGCATCATAGGGCTTCCAGCCGGAAGCCATGACAATGGCGCCGATCTTCACGGTTTCGCCATTCGAGAGCGTTACGTCGTAGAGGCCGGGCTGGCCGTCGGTCTTTGCGACAGTCGTTGACTTGTACACTTTGATGTTCGGGTTGTTCTCGACCTCGGCGACGGTCTTGTTGATGTCGGTATCCACGATAAGGGGCTTGTTGATATAGGAGCCCGTGGGGATCTTCTTGTAGAGCTTGTTTACGAAGCCGCCGAGCTGGGCGTCCTTCTCAACGAGAACGACCTTCTCGCCCGCGCCCGCCGCGGAGAGCGCCGCGGTCATACCGGCAATGCCGCCACCGATGACCAGGATCGTGCTCGTGAGGTCCGGGAGGATGTTCGGTTCCGGCAGCTCCGACTTCTGGGTCTTGACGATGCCCATCGTGATATAGTCGTAGGCAGCATCGTTCGTTTCGTCGGTGTTCGGTTCCATGGTCCAGGCAACGAACTCGCGGATGTTGACCCGCTCCACCAGCACACCGGGGAAGGTGAACTCAGCCGCTTTTGCCCGGGGCGAGCAGGCGGCGATGATGATCGTGTTCACGCCGTCGTTCGTTATATCGTTCTTGATCAGCTGAACGCCTTCGGGGCTGCACAAGGCGTCGTGGGTCTTGAAGTTCTGGACCTTCTTGGCTGCGCCGGACACTTTATCGACATCCATTGCTTCCTTGATGCCGCATCCTTTGCAGATATATACGCAGTATTTCTTCTCCATCCTTATTTCCTCCTCAAGCTCTGGATGCTCTTCATGACAACACCCGTTGCATCCTGCGCGGACCGGGCCACATCAACGGGGGTTTTGAGCGTTCCCGTCGCATAGATGCCCTTCGGGAGCGCTGCCTGGTCCACGAATCCATCGTCGGTCGCTGCCACGCCGGCGTTCTTCAGCGATGCCGTAGTGGGCTGCATACCCGTGGCGAGCACAACCATGTCGAAGGTCTCGGTGATCTTGCTGCCGCCTTGGATGTCTTCGGCGGTGACCTTCACGTCGCCGTTCGGAGCCTGTTCGACCTTGGCGACCTTGCCCTTGAGGAAAGAAACGTTCTGGTCTTCCTTGATCTTGGTGTAGAACCGGTTCTCATAGAGCCCCGGGGTTCGGATATCGATGTAGAAGATCTTCACTTTGGAATCGGGGTAGAGCTCCCGCACATAGCTTGCCTGCTTGAGCGAGGCCAGGCAGCAGATATAGGAGCAATGGGCCAGATGGTTCTCGTCGCGCGAGCCGGCGCACTGCACGAAGGCGATGTTCTTGACCTCTTTGCCGTCTGAGGGCCGCACGATCTTGCCCGCGGTCGGTCCGTTCGGCGCTGCGATCCGCTCCATCATCATATTCGTGATGACGTTCTGGACCTTGCCGAACCCGAGGTTGTCCATTTTCGTTGCATCGTAAGGATTCCAGCCGGTCGCCATGACCACGGCGCCGACCTTGACATTCACGGTCTCGGGCTTCATATCAAGCTTGATGGCGTCATAGGCGCAGGCGGCAACGCATTTTGCGCAGGAGGAACCTTTGCAAGCCTTGCCGTCGATAACGTACTGGAGCGGAAACGCCTGATTGTGGGGAAGGTAGGCCGCCTTGGTTGTGCTCATCCCGAAGTCGAAATCATTCGAACGCTCTTCCGGGCAGGCTTCGGCGCATTTGTTGCAACCCGTGCACTTTTCATTCACGAACCGGGGCTGCGTCTTGATGGTAACATCGAAGTTCCCTTCGGAACCGGAGATCTTCTCCACCTCCGCCATCGTATAGATCTTCACCTGGCCGTTGTTCTTGATCCGTTTGTACTGGATCTCAAGACCGCAGTTCGGCGGGCACATCTTCCAGAAATACTTGTTCAGCTGTGTCACCCGGCCGCCGAGGTAGGGGTTCTTTTCCACAATGACGACATCAGCGCCCGCTTCCGCGGCTTCCACTGCTGCCGTAAGGCCGCTGAAGCCTCCGCCGACAACCAAAACCTTATTTTCCGCCATGATATTGAATTCCTCCTTAAAACATAAAACCGTTCAATGGTAAATTGCCAATTGGAAATTCTAAATTTGCTGTCAGCCGTCTTCCGTCAATTTACAATTTCCAATTGACAATAAAATCTCCGGGAAGGGCAAAGCCCTCCCCGGAGTTGCAGATGTTATTAATGTTTTACCGGAGCTGCATCTTCGACCAGCTGCACGTACGGCACCTTCTTGACGATCCAGGTGTCCTTCTCCTGATCGTAGCTGGAGTTCACGAAGCACTTCCAGTTGGTGTCGTCCACGAGATCGAAGTCGCCGCGATAGTAGTATCCGGGATACCGCGACTCCTCACGGAACAGGATGTGGCGCGCATGGGCCTCCACGGACAGGATGCGGTGATAGTTCTCCCAGCAGCGCATCAGCTCGTGCAGATTCGAAGCAGCCATCTTGGTCGTGTCTTCCTTCAGGACCTGGAGCTTCTGGAGGCCTGCATCCAGCATGGTCTTGGAGGTCATGTACCAGGTGGAGATGCCGCCAAAGTACTCGTCCGATATCTTCTGCAGGCGGGTCTGGAGCATCTTCGGCTTGATGTAGTGCGGATTGGTTGCCGTATCGGTGGTGTAGGTCTTGTACTTCTCATACACTTCGAAGGGCAGGTACAGCTCAGCCATGATCTTGTCGGCCGTTTCCTTGATCGTCGGTTTGTAGTCCAGGTGATCGAGGATGAAGGCGATCGCGCTCTTGCCAGCTATGCGGCCCTCGGCATGGGAGCCCGAGGAGAACTTGTGGCCCGATGCGCCGCAGATGTCGCCGCACATAAAGAGGCCCGGCACGGTGGACATGCGGTTGTAGCTGCCGCCCGGCCACTTCTTGTTCCACTCTTCCGGCGCGCCGAGGTCCTCGGGACCGCAGCACCAGAAGCCCGCGCAACCCGCATGCGAACCGAGGAGATAGGGCTCGGTCGGCATGATCTCGGACGGAACTTTGTCCGGCTCGATGTTCTGCGCGGCCCAGAGGCCGGCCTGGCCGATGGCCATATCGAGGAAGTCTTCCCAGGCCTCGGCCTCGAGATGTTTCACCTTCTTGGCGCCCTCTTTGTCGCCGAGCTTCTCCTTGAAGGTCTTGCTGATGACTGCCATTGCCTCATCAGTTCTCATGAGGATCGGGCCTTTGCCCAATTTCATATCGCGCATCATGAGGTGGTTGCGAATGGCCGTGCCGAGGTTATCGACATACTTGCCGTATTTCTTCTTTGCTTCCGCCAGAGCTTCCGGATTGGCACAATAGTCTTCACCGAGGCTGTTGGTCGCCTTGGCCTTGAAGAACAGGAACCAGGCGCCGACCGGGCCGTAGCCGTCCTTGAAGCGGGCGGGCACGAAGCGGTTCTCCATCATGGTGAGCTCCGCGCCGGCCTGGAGGCCGAGAGCGTAGCCGGAACCGGAATTCCAAACCGGGTACCAGGCGCGGCCCTGACCTTCCTGGGTCGACCGGGGACGGAACACGTTCACCGCGCCGCCGGCTGCCAGGACCATTGCTTTTGCCTTGAAGATGTAGATCTTGTTCTCGCGGACGCTGAAGCCGGCCGCTGCTGCCACGCGCTTCGGGTCCTTGGCGTCATGGTAAAGCTTCACGATGAACACACGCTCATAGTGGTTGGTCTTGACGCCGGTTGCTGCGCGGTTCGACTCCAGGGCCTTCTTCGCGGCTTCCGCCACGATGACCTTGTAGGACTCGCCGTTGATCATGATCTGCCACTTGCCTGAACGGACCGGCTTGCCGCCGTCCTTCAGCATGACCTTGCCGGCTTCCTTTGCCTGGAAACCATCGAGGGAGAAACCATCATCGCCCATCTTCCAGATCGGCAGGCCCCACTCCTCGAAAAGCTTCACGGAATCATCAACGTGACGGCCAAGGTCGTAGATCAGGTCTTCACGGACGATGCCCATGAGGTCGTTCCGCACCATCTTCACATAATCCGCCGGATCATTGTCACCCATGTAGGTGTTGATGGCCGACAGACCCATGGCAACAGCGCCGGACCGGTCGGTCGCGGCCTTGTCAACCATGGTGACTTTGATCTTCTTGGGGTTTGCCCAGCGAATGCCTTCAAATGCCGCGCCGCAGCACGCCATGCCGCCGCCGATAAGGAGAAGATCGGTTTCGATCTCTTCGACTGCCGGCTTTGCGCAGAACGAAAAATTACAGGTTTCTTTTTCCATTTATCTATTCCTCCTTATTTTTTGATTACCGGCATCGGCTTCGACGTGGTGAAATAGCCAGGCTGCTTGAGCTTGGCATAATCCGCTTCAGGCTTGCCCTTGTAAGGGTCGACCGAGCCTTCGGGCGTTGTTCTGATCGGGAATTTGAAGCGCTTCAGGACCCCGTTGCGGAACTTGATGGTCCACATGATGGAGTCCGTACCACGCATCGGGATCACGCTCGCGCCAAGGGGCGTGAAGTCCTGATATCCCCTCACCTCGATCGCCTGCTGCGGGCAGATCTTGACGCAGTTGTAGCACTCCCAGCACTGCTCCGGCTCCTGGTTGTAGGCCTTCATGATGTCCCTGTTCAGGGCCATGAGGTCGTTCGGGCAGATGTACTGGCAAGCAGTCTTATCTTGCGCCTTGCAGCCGTCACACTTCTCGGTAATTACATAACTCGGCATGTTATTACTTCCTCCTGTCTATGGATTAAAATAAACTGCATCCGCAGTCGTTAAATCCTCGGTTACTTGTTCTCCGTGTGGGTGCCTTCCGCGTGGCCGTGCAGCTTGATCTCCACCTTCTCGGTAAGGCCGGCATAGTACTTTTTGAGGATCACCAGCACCTCGGGACGGCTGAAATGTTCGGGCACGTCCTGTCCCTCGGAAAGCAGCTTCCGGAGCTTGGTGCCGGACAGCATGAGCCGGTCTTCCTTCTGGTGCGGGCAGGTCCTCATGGAAGCCATGCCGTCGCACTTGAAGCAGTAGAACGTATGGTCGATCTTGAGGGGCTGGGTCTCGAGCGCGCCCTTCGGGATCTCATCGAAGATTTTCTGCGCGTCAAACGGGCCGTAGTAGTCGCCCACACCGGCATGGTCGCGGCCGACGATCAGGTGGCTGCAGCCGAAGTTCTGACGGAAGAGCGCGTGGAGCAGCGCCTCGCGCGGTCCGGCGTAGCGCATTTCCATGGGGTAGCCGCACTGTACCGCCGAATCCTTTACAAAGTACTTGTCCATGAGGGTGTTGATGGCGTCGGCGCGGACATCGGCCGGGATATCGCCCTCTTTGAGCTTGCCCAGGATCTGGTGGATCAGGACGCCGTCCATGGTCTCGATGGCGATCTTGGCAAGGTACTCATGGGAACGATGCATGGGGTTCCGGGTCTGGAATGCGGCGATCTTGCTCCAGCCCTTCTCCTCGAAAATTTTGCGGGTCTGGGCCGGGGTCATGTAGATGCCCTTGAAGGTCTCGGGGTAATGCGCCTCGGAAAGCACCTTCACCGGACCGGCCAGGTTCACATCGGGCTGGCCCATGACCTTCTGTACGCCCGGATGACCGGCAACGTCATTGGTGCGGAAGATCGTCTTGCACTCGTGTTCCTTGTCGGCCTTGGTCATCTCGTACTTCTCAGTCACCTTCATGGTGGCCATGATTGTGCCGGACTCTTCGTCGACCAGCGTGATCTCTTCATTTTTCTTGACGGACGCGGCGAACTCAGTGCTTGCCGAGAGCGTCACCGGGACCGGCCAGAACGTGCCGTCGGCAAGCTTGAACTTGTCGCTGCAAACGCCCTTCCAGTCCTTCTTGGACATGAAGCCCGTGAGCGGGGTGAATGCGCCGATGCCCATCATCACGAGGTCCGCGGTCTCACGCGAGGAGATCTTGAGCTGCTTCAGCTTTGCGGCCTTCTTCAGTTCTTTCTCGAGGGCCGTCCCTGCCAGAAGAAGCGGCATGAGCTTCTTCTTTTTGCCGTGCGGCTTTACCAGTGCCATAGTGTTTCCTCCTTAAGGAATTTTATAAGTCGTATAGGTCTTCTATGACCTACTTAAGTCGCTTTACCCCAGGACTGCGGTCACTTTTTTGAAGATATCATTGATGCCGCCGACGCCCATGACGGTCTTCATGATGTTTTTCTTTGAGTAGTAATTGATGAGCGGCGCGGTCTGCTGCGTGTACACCTCAAGCCGCTTCTTGATGGTGGCTTCCTTGTCGTCGTCGCGCTGGAACAGCGCACCGCCGCACTTGTCGCAGGTCCCTTCTTTTTTGGGGGCTGAGAAAAAGATATTGTACATCTGCTGGCAGCTTTTGCAGGTCCGGCGGCCGGTGAGCCGCTTCAGGAGGTCGTTCATATCAACGTCGATATTGAGGGCAATGGTAAGGGGCATGCCCATACCGGAGAGGATCTTGTCGAGGGCCTCGGCCTGGGCCGTGTTGCGCGGGAACCCGTCGAGGATAAAACCAGCCTTGCAGTCCGGCTGTTTGATGCGCTCCTCGACCAGGCCGAGCACGATCTTGTCGGAAACGAGTCCGCCCGAGTCCATGATCACCTTGGCCTCTTTGCCAAGCGGTGTGCCGTCGGCGACTGCCTTGCGGAGAATATCTCCTGTTGAGATCTGCGGGATCTTGTACCTGTCGATCAACATCTTTGCCTGTGTGCCTTTGCCGGCGCCGGGAGCACCGAGCAGCACAACCCTTTTAGCCATCGTGTGAATCCTCCGATAAAATTATTTATAGAGTGAAAGTTAATGTGTAAAGGCGCAACAAACCATGTGCGACGTTTTAACCGGCATATAATCGTTGAAATCGAGTTAATATTCAAGTTAAAAATTATAATTTGAATATTAGTTTTGTTTATAAATGAGTACACCGGTGAATAAATTCAGCTAATTTTTCAATCGCTTTACCCCTATGGCTGAGTTTATCCTTCTCTTCTCCGGTCATCTCCGCAAAGGTCTTCATAAACCCCTGGGGAAGGAAGACCGGATCGTAACCGAATCCGGTATTCCCTTTAGGTTTCATACCGATACGACCTTTTGCATAGCCAAAAAAGGTCCTCACCTGTCCGTCGGGGAAGGCCAGGGCCATGCAGCAGACAAACCGGGCGCGCCGTTGTTCCTCAGGGACAGTCTTCAGTTCATTGAGCAGTTTTTCATAATTTTTTACATCGTTGCCGCCGCCGGAACCGCCTGCATACCGGGCGGAATAGACGCCAGGCGCGCCGCCAAGAGCCTCCACCTCAAGACCCGAATCGTCCGCCAGGGAAAGCTTGCCCGTATAGGCGCAGACCTCGACCGCCTTTTTGATCGCATTCCCTTCAAAGGTTTCCTTGTCCTCCACGGTTTCCGGACAAGCGGGGAAATCATCGAGCGAGAGGATCGTGACCGGAAGGTCGACGGTAATCCGCCTGATCTCTTCGATCTTTTTTTTATTTCGCGTGGCGAGAACGATTTCCATTTTTTTGCTTGCCATCCCTGTTCAAAAGGATATCCCCCGACCTCCAGCCTGGAAATGAGCGGCCACCCTATCACAAAATACCTGACTTTGCAACCGGGGGATTGGAAATGACAGGCACTTTTTCTCCGGAGGCGGGCAAGGCTTCGTGAATGGCCACCCGGCGCCGCCGCACCCTGATACGGCGTACCGTGATGATATGCATATGATGGAGAAAATCATCGAGCGCAGGAAAAAATAAATGCTGGCTGCGTGAGCGCTACAAAGGCAGGAAAGATATTGTTCCGCCCGGGAAACCACATCGACCTTCCCGTGAAATATGGTTTTTAGTATCTAAAAACGAGAACCCCGTAAATACGTTAAATACATTTCGATTCCGAAGGGAAGGACTTTTACTTCCTGTTGTGGAATATGATTCAGGGTATATATCTTTCTTTATTTTCAGGATAGCTCTTTACGGCAGCCTTATAGGGGTCTACATCATCACCGGTATAATAATAATCCGCTCTAATGATTTCCTGTTCCGTAGAAGCGGGCAAATATGTTTTGGTACGAGACAATCGTTGCCGGAAATCATACTCGTAAACGGTATAGGCAAGTACCGTCTCACGTGATATTACAAGTCCTTGCGCCAGTTCCTGAAAAGTTGCCGGGATACTGGCTGCCAGGCCGACGATAAATCCGCCCACACTGTAAAGAATGACAGGACCGACGGCCCTCAAAGCATCGGCAGTTCCACCGAATTGATTGGTTAAAGTGTTGGTTTCTCGATCCTTGAGAACTGAGTCAACATGCGCCTTGCCTGCCGAAAGTCCTGTTTTAAACCCCCTTCCTGTCCATTCGTAAATAACTCTGAAAGGCCTGAAGACCTCCGCGCTATTCGACATTACGGCGATATCGAATGACCTTACCGGCCTGTTGTCCATGAACTCCACGAGAACAAACTGATCACCCTCCCCGGATGGCCGATCCGATAGCACTTTGTTAAATACCGGACGTCCTTGGGCGTCATATTCGACATTCCCAAACAGGGTAACATCTGTTTTTCCGGGAGAAGGAGGATACACTGACACATCTGCGCGGCTGGTTGCGCACCCGGCAATCAGAACTGAGGAAAGAATATAATGCAAGATTTTATTATTGAAAACCGGCATAAAACTATACCGTTACCATCGAAGCTGTTAGGATGAATACGAAGCCTGGGAAACACCGGGTAAGATAATCAGGTGCTCAACCAGGCGCCGTTAAGCATTGATGTCGGTCAAAACCAATACCCTAATGATATAGTGAGTCCCGAACCAGCCCGCTTGTAGTCCAGCAAGTTAAAAATGTGCCAATATCCCAGGACGAACTGCGAATCATTCCCGACCGGCCAGGCATACCCCGCTTCGAATCCGCCTCGGATGGCGCGCGTGGTGTTCGGAAGCCGGCGTACGCTTGCGGTTACGATGGGGGCTGCGTAGAAACCGTAGTAGCTATGATCAACGGCGCATGCATTTATATAAACAGGCACGCTAAGTTTCAGGGAGTAAGCCTGGTAGACGGTTTCATAATAAATCAGAGACGAGGTCATGCGTATTCCTGCGTGGTTAAGGAATCTTCTTTCATAGGAAAAAGGCATCGCATTATAAATCGTACCCTCAACGGTCGAGTAACCGAGAACGGGGGGCGTGAGCGACAGAAGATTTCTACTTCCGCACGCTTCCTCTGCATTAAGCAACAGTGGGAAGAGCAGTAAAACGCCCGAGAACAGAACACTACAGTTCCGAATCAAACTGAGAAGCAGTGACGCTCCATTCGATTTTCTTCTCATCCCGCACCTCCGGAAATTCCAGGTTGTTCTGTTGCCTCTGATCAAATGCTGCTATTGATCTGCACAATTACTGCAGTGATCCGGACTACATGCTCTTCTCCAGGGCCGTTGAAAACAACCTGATCATATAATTCATTATTAGTGAGCATCTTGCAAAAGTCTTTAGATAAGTGATTTTATTGGCGGGGAAAGCATTTTTTTGAAGTAAAAAAGCACTCCTTCTGTTATGATTTGTTTGCGG
>JAYTJE010000119.1:0-3026 GCA_043731355.1 Nitrospirota bacterium | reverse complement strand
AGAAGGACAGCCATCTTCTGGAAGTCTGCCGGTATGTGGTTTTGAATCCTGTACGGGCAAAGATGGTTGAGACTCCGGAGGCATATCCCTGGTCCAGTTGCCAGGCCACGGCGGGCAGGGCCGCGCCCCAGCCCTGCCTCACTTACCATAGATGAACGCCCGACGAGATCACCTTTGTACTTGAAGCGAAGGAAATGAGGACAAACCCCCAAACGCTCTTTAGCTCGATCCCCCTCAGCACAATAAAAAAAGCCGGTCATTTTATGACCAGCTTTGTTTTATTTGGTGGAGCTGAGGGGGATCGAACCCCTGACCCCAAGACTGCCAGCCTTGTGCTCTCCCAGCTGAGCTACAGCCCCATTGATGCCGAACCGGTGCAACGAGGTGGATAATTTAACATCAGAGGTTGTTCTTGTCAAGGGAAAAGACGGCATTTTTGGGCTTTTGACTCTGTTTGACACCCGTAGGACTATGGTTTACACTCGAACAATGAAAACACTGTTCTTGGCAATACTGATCTTTATTTTCCCTGTTCTGGCCGGGTCTCATCCGGGCAAAACCGATTCAATCGGCGGGCATAAATGTTTTAAAGGGTGTGAAAAATGGGAGCTGTTGTTCGGTGAGTATCATACGCACGACAAGGATGGAAAACCGGTACGGGTCGCGAAAAAAGTGAGGAAGAAACGGCAGATCACGGAAAAGCCTTCTGTTGCATTGGCGCACGAGGAAAAGGCCGAAGCGCCACAGCAGCCAATGACGACGGCGGCAATGACCCTGCCGGTGCGGGTTGCTCAACCGGAGGAGGGACTTTCGATCAGTCCCCTTATGTTGATTCTTCTTGCTCTGCTTTTGCTGCTGCTCCTGATAAGGCGCAAAACGCGAGAGCGTCAGTGACTACGGCTATTCCCCGCGGGTCTCAGGCGACAATGACCGATATGTCGCGGATCGCGCTGGCGATGACGAAGATCTTGATGTTGTTGCTTTCGCCATCCACCGGCGCCATGAAAAAACCGTTGGAATGGTTTTCAGGACTGGCGCGATAGAAGCCCTTGTGCCAGGGGACATCGCCTTTCACAAACCCGAGCATCGATTCTCCATCGGAGAAGCGGATGTAGATCTTGTGCCATAGGCTTTCACGGAGGCCGAAGACTTTTCGCTCCCGGTAGCCTGGGTCGCCTTCCAGCGAATGAACAAAAAAAGCGATTTCAACTCATCGATGGGCAGCCGGAGCTCTTTCCCGTTTTTTAGCTGAATAAGGATGAGTTCAACGGCATTCGGATCGAACTCCTTCACGTGGCCTTTGAACAACCTGCCGTCCCTGAGCCTTGCAACGACCTTGTCCGTCCCTGTCATAGTTGAAGCTTGCCTCCGTCACTCTTTGTGAAATCGTTTCGGTAGAGCACAGACTCTGAATAGCATGATAGGGATTCCCCAAAAAGTTTATGGACAATCGGACGAAAGGGTTACCGCCTGATTTCTCGCTTATTATACACACAGGGCTTCTGTTTTGACGGCCCGTGTCTAAAGTTTTAAAACACAATGCACCTGAATGAAAAAACGGATATAATAAATCCATGCAGGAACAGGAAACGGACAACAAAAAAACGCGTGATACCCAGGCGGCGCCTGTTGCAAAGGCGGCGCCCCAGGAGTTGCCGCTCGATACGAGGCTGCTGTCGGAAACCGTTATCGAACTGAACATTTCCCGCAAGAATGTCAGCATCTATCCCCCCGGACATATTCAGATCACGAGAAGC
Source organism: Nitrospirota bacterium (assembly GCA_043731355.1). Classification (GTDB taxonomy): domain Bacteria; phylum Nitrospirota; class UBA9217; order UBA9217; family UBA9217; genus GWC2-56-14. The sequence goes on along the minus strand of JAYTJE010000119.1, from coordinate 1,269 downwards.
ATTGATCGGGCTTTCGAGATCCTCCAAAAACTGTTTGAGCTCCGGTCGGAAATGACGCTGGGTGTGGCCAAAGACACGCTGCTGGTGGGGCAGGATTACCTTGATCAGAAAAATCCCGTGTACCGGGACTTTGCGCTTTCGATGAACCAGCAAGGGATAGCGGCGGTGACTTTTGTCCGAGGTCTCGACAAAGAACAGCTGATACGGTTTCACCGGGTCATTTCGGCCAAACCGGAAGACATCGTTGCCATGGGCGGGATCGAAAAGGTGATGCAGAATGCCGATCTTCACAATATCCGGGTCCAGGCCATAGACTTCGGCAGCCTCCATCTGACGGAGGAAGCGGAAATATTCAAGCCCCAGGCAAAAACCGTTGAACGGGGCGGCGGCAAGCACAGAGAGCAGGCGTCACGGGGAGCAGTCGGAGCGAGCGCCGGCGCGGGCATCTGGCAGGACTTTGTTTCGCACCTCGCCTCGGGCACACTCGCGGGGCAGGGACAAAGCGGCGTGGCGCTGAAGGACGCGGAACAGATCGATCCTTCCGAGCTGGCGAAACTGCTGAACGAACGCAAGCTGGACCCCGCCGCCGCGGTCCAGAGCTATGACCGGACCATTTCGTCCTACATGCGGGGCGTTGATAAGAAGCAGCTTACGAGCGAACAGTCGGCCACCCTGGCAAGTCTGAACAGCCTGCTGAAGGATTTGAATCCCGAGCTCCGAAAACAGTTTCTGTCAGCCGCGTTCAACCGGGTCTCGGATAACGCCCAGTCGGCCGGCGCCGAAGAGGTTGTTGGCGGCTTTACCGATGACCTGATCATCGAAATGCTCGGGAATGCGAATGCGGAGGGCAAGCAGATCTCCCCCTCGCTGGCCAGCCTGGTACAGCGACTTTCGATGGCGAGGCCGCATGACGCGCCGGTGGGCCAGACGCCGGGTATCCAGGAAAAAGAAGCGGGAGGGCTTGTCGTGCCAGCCATGCAGGCTGAGCACATGCGGAAACTGTTCGATCGCGAGGCCTATGAGCAGTACGTGTCAAAGGACTATGACGCGCTGCTGAAAAATCTGTCCGCGGATGTGGGCTCTAAGCCCGAGAACTTCCCCGTCGATGAATATGCAAAGACGATTGAGGATGCCCATCTTGACTTCCAGATAGGCCGCGCGCTCCTGGCGTTCATGGAAGAAAAGATCGACGAAGAGGACTATAAGGAGTTCGCGTCAAAGCTGATCACGATCGTGCCACAATTCCTTGAAACGGGTAATTTCGAGCTG
>JAYTJE010000118.1:0-24758 GCA_043731355.1 Nitrospirota bacterium | reverse complement strand
GGCAGTATTTCCCCAAGGGGATGTCGTTGACTGACGTGACCGAAGAGCAGGTGCAATGGGCGGTAGACAGACTCAATCACCGGCCACGAAAAGTGCTTGAGTTTCGAACCCCGTTTGAGGTATTCTTCGGCACGACAATGCGCTATACCAAGCCACCGTTAAAAGTTGCACTTCAGACTTGAATCCGCGTTGATTTATCCGCCGTTATCGGTGTTTAAATCCGTGAAAATCCGTGTCAAAGGTTCTGTTAAAGGTTTAGTATGCTTACGATCTACATCGACAATAAACCCCATCAGGTAAAGGAAGGCCAGAACCTCCTCCAGGCCTGCCTCACGCTGGGGTTCGACCTTCCTTACTTCTGCTGGCACCCTGCCCTGCACTCCGTGGGCGCATGCCGTCAATGCGCGGTCAAGGTTTTCAAGGACGACAAGGACACGCGCGGCAGGATCACCATGTCCTGCATGACTCCGGTGGCCGAGGGGATGCGTTTGTCCATTGACGATCCCGATGCACGGGCCTTCCGGTCGAGCGTGATCGAATGGCTCATGCTGAACCATCCCCATGACTGCCCAATCTGCGACGAGGGCGGCGAATGCCACCTGCAGGACATGACGGTCATGACCGGCCATAACTATAGGCGAACGCGCTTCGAAAAGCGGACGCATAATAATCAGGACCTCGGCCCGTTCATCAATCACGAAATGAACCGCTGCATCTCTTGCTACCGCTGCGTCAGGTTCTATCGTAATTATGCGGGCGGCCGCGATCTTAACGTGTTTGCCTCCCACGATAGCGTCTATTTCGGCAGGCATGAAGAAGGCGCGCTCGAAAGCGAGTTCAGCGGGAACCTGGTCGAGGTCTGCCCCACCGGTGTGTTTACGGACAAGACGCTTAAACAACACTACACGCGTAAGTGGGACCTGCAGACCGCTCCGTCGATCTGCGTCCATTGCGGCATCGGCTGTAACACGATCCCTGGGGAACGGTACGGTACGCTGCGCAGGATCCTGAACCGCTACAACCATGAAGTGAACGGCTACTTCCTCTGCGACCGCGGCAGGTTCGGCTATGAGTTCGTGAACAGCGGAAGAAGGATCAGGAAGGCGCTGATAAATGCGCCCTCCCCAACCCCTCCCATAAAGGGAGGGGCTACATCAACCTCCTCTCCCCTTGTGGGAGAGGGCTGGGGTGAGGGGGGCCAGCAACCCGTTGATAAAGAATCAGCCCTCAAACGCATAGCCGACATGCTCTCCCAAAGCAAAGGCGTGATCGGCATCGGTTCACCCCGGGCTTCGCTGGAATCGAATTTTGCCCTGCGCACCCTTGTGGGGCCGGATAATTTCTATTCAGGGCTCGCTGAGAAAGAGCACCGGCTAACAGAGCTTATCATCGATATCCTGCGGAAAGGTCCGGCCAGAACACCATCTCTGCATGACGTTGAATCAGCAGATACGGTCCTTGTACTCGGTGAGGACGTGACCAACACTGCTCCGATGCTCGCCCTTGCTCTCCGACAGGCGGCGCGGAACAAACAACGCGAGACCGCGGCATCCATGAAAATACCAGAATGGGACGATAGTGCGGTCAGGAACGCGGGACAGAACGCGAAAACACCGTTCTACCTGGCATCCTGCGATAAAACAAAGTTGGATGATCTGGCAACAAGAACCTACCAAACAGCGCCCGATGCTATCGCACGGCTCGGTTTTGCCATTGTTCATGAACTGAATCCCGACGCACCTGCTGTGCAGGGAATCTCCGATGCCACCCTCCCTTCATCCCTCCCATCAAGGGAGGGACTACAAGTCACCTCTCCCCTGGTGGGAGAGGGCCAGGGTGAGGGGGACGACCAGAAACTGCTATCACTTGCGAAGGAGATCGCCGCAGCTCTCAAGAATGCCAAACGTCCCCTTATCATTTCGGGCACGGGATGCATGAGCCAGGCTGTCATCGAGGCAGCAGCCAATGTCGCCTGGGCACTTTGCTCGATCGGGAAGCAGGCCGAACTCTGCTACACGGCACTTGAATGCAATACCATGGGACTTGGACTCATGGGAGGGAAAAACATCGGTGCTGCCTTCAATACGCTGAAGGACGGTCGGGCCGACACGCTTATCATCCTTGAAAATGACCTCTGCCGCAGGGCTGATGCAAAGATCGTCGATGAAGCCTTAAGCCATGCAAAAAATGTCATCGTTATCGACCATTTGATCAACCCGACATCATCAAAAGCGGATATCACTCTGCCTGCCGCGACATTTGCGGAAGCCCACGGCACGCTGGTAAACAATGAAAGCCGGGCGCAGCGGTTCTATAAGGTGTTCGAACCGGACCACGACATTCAGGAAAGCTGGAAGTGGCTCGATGATATAATGACGACGATCGGGAAGCCCCCCCTCACCCTACCCTCTCCCGCAAGGGGAGAGGATAAAAAAATATTGGCTGATGTCATTGCGGCGATGGTCTCCGCGCTACCCGTTTTTAAGCCTATCCAGGACATTGCGTCAAAAGCTGATTTCCGGATATCAGGACAGAAGATACCACGCCAAGCGCACCGATACAGCGGCCGCACGTCCATGCTCGCGAACATCAGCGTACATGAGCCAAAGCCGACGGAAGATGCTGAGTCTCCGTTGTCCTTTTCAATGGAAGGCAGCGAAAGCCAACCGCCTGCACCGCTCATCTTACGCTACTGGTCTCCGGGATGGAACTCGGTCCAGGCGCTGAACAAGTATCAGGAAGAGATCGGCGGGATGTTGAAAGGCGGCGATACGGGAATTCGCTTGATAGAACCTGCCACCCTCCCTTCATCACTCCCATCAAGGGAGGGACAAGTTCCCCCTCTCCCCCCGGGGGAGAGGGCTGGGGTGAGGGGGGAGGTCGTGGCGGAAATAACCTACTTTCAACACATTCCAGATGCCAATTTAACAAAGGAAGACGCGCAGCCTGATTTTCCGGTTTACCATATTTTCGGTTCAGAAGAACTCAGCATGTATGCGCCGGGCATCAGAGAGCGGGCAAAATTAAGATCATCCGGACAAACAAATGAATGAATCGCTTCTTCATAGTATAGTCGTCTTCAGCATCCTCATCGTAGTGCTGACCATCGGCGCCATGCTCATCTGGCTGGAGCGGCGCCTCCTTGCGCTCTGGCAGGACCGGTACGGCCCGAACCGCGTGGGGCCCTTTGGCCTCTTGCAAGTGCTGGCGGACACGGTGAAGATCCTGACCAAAGAGGACTGGGTCCCGCCCTTTGCCGACAAACCGGTGTTCATCATCGCTCCCGCGGTGATCATGGTCGTCGTGCTCCTGTCCTTCACCGTCATCCCTTTCGCGCCGGGAATCGAGGTCGTGGACCTGAATATCGGGCTGCTGTTCTTCCTCTCCCTGTCGTCCCTCGGCGTGTACAGCGTCGCGCTCGCAGGCTGGGCCTCGAACAGCAAATATGCGCTCCTCGGCGGACTGCGGTCCGTCGCGCAGATGCTGAGCTATGAGGTCTTCATGGGCCTATCGCTCATGGGCGTCGTCATGCTGGCGGGCTCGTTCAATCTGCGCGTGATCGTTGAGGCGCAGCGGGGCGGCTGGTTCATCCTGCCGCAGTTCATCGGCTTCGTGGTTTTCTTCATCGCCGGAGTGGCCGAGACCCACCGCCTGCCTTTCGACCTTCCGGAAGCGGAGAGCGAGCTGGTGGCAGGTTTTCATTCGGAGTATTCGGGCCTCAAGTTCGGCATGTTCTTTGTGGGAGAATATCTCGGCATTACACTCATCTCGGCGATCACGGTCGCGTTGTTCTTCGGCGGCTGGATGGGTCCGCTCCTGCCTCCGGTTGCCTGGTTCCTGATCAAGACCTTTATCTTCATCTGTTTCTTCATCCTGCTCCGGGCGGCGCTGCCCCGGCCGCGGTATGATCAGCTGATGTCGTTCGGGTGGAAAATAATGCTGCCGTTGTCGCTGTTAAATTTAGTGGTGACGGGGGCATGGATACTGCTTAAAACAAAATAATATTTGGACACTGATCAACACTGATTTTATATGATACTGCTTCAGATCAAGTGTTTTAATCATAAAAGATCAGTGTCCTTCATTGTCAAAAAAAGGTTCTATGTTCAGTATTCTCAAAACACTCTATACCGTCTTCATGACCATGTTCCGGAAGCGGGCGACGATCCAGTACCCCGAGGAGCGGCCGTATATCCCTCCCCGATGGCGCGGCAGGATCATTCTCTCCCGGGACCCTGACGGACAGGAACGCTGCGTCGCCTGTTATTTATGCGCCGTGGCCTGCCCGGTTGACTGCATATCGCTCCAGTCGACCGAGGACGAGCATGGGCGGCGCTATCCGGAGTTTTTCCGCATCAACTTCTCGCGCTGCATCTTTTGCGGATACTGCGAAGAAGCATGCCCGACCAACGCCATCCAGCTCACGACGGATTTCGAGATGGGCGAATATAAACGGCAGGACCTTGTGTACGAGAAAGAAGACCTGCTGATCAGCGGCCCGGGCAAGTATCATGATTATAATTTCTATCGAGTTGCAGGGCTGGCGATCAAGGGGAAGGGCAAGGGCGATGGGGAGAATGAAGAAAAGCCCGTGGATACGAAAAGCCTGATACCTTAACCTTTAAGGACTTGACTCTATGAATCTACTCTTTTACCTATCAGCCCTCGTCGCGGTCATTTCAACCGTCCTGGTCATTACCCGGACGAATGCCGTGCACGCTCTTCTTTACCTGATCGTGTCGCTTTTAGCAGTCGCGCTGATCTTCTTCTCACTGGGGGCGCCCTTCGTGGCAGCGCTTGAAGTGATCATCTACGCCGGGGCCATCATGGTGCTCTTCATCTTCGTTATCATGATGCTGAACCTCGGCGGACAGGCGGCAAAACAGGAAGCTCTGCTTTTGTCACCCGGAATATGGATTGGCCCGTCGCTCCTTATCATGGTCCTCGCTGCTGAACTTATCTATTTGTTTGCGCTCGGGCAGGAACGTTTCTCTCTGGGCGCTGAAGTCTCGCCCAGGGAGCTCGGCATCGCCCTCTTCGGCCCCTATGTGATCGGCGTTGAACTGGCGTCGATGCTCCTGCTTGCCGGATTGGTCGGCGCCTACCACCTCGGAAGGCCCCATCGCCATGGGAAAACCGAAGGGAGCGGGTCATGATGGCAACAGTTCCCATGGAACACGGCCTGATCCTGGCAGCCTTGATCTTTGCGCTCGGCTTTGTGGGTGTGCTTATCCGGCGCAATATCGTATTCATGCTCATGTCCATCGAGATCATGCTGAACGCCGTGGGCGTCGCTTTCGTCGTTGCAGGCGCCCGATGGGGGCAGCCCGACGGGCAGATCATGTTTATTTTTATTCTGACCATGGCCGCGGCAGAGGTATCGGTCGGCCTGGCCCTCGTGATCCAGCTGTACCACAACCTTCAGACGCTGGATGCTGATGCGGCAAACAGTATGAAAGGCTAGCCCTGACGCGGACAAACCGGAATGATAATCTTCGACAGGATAACAGGATAAAGTCCGACAAAAACATTTCATCCGGAACATCCTGTCAATCCTGTTATCCTGTCAAAAAAGGTTTGATTTTATTATTCAGTTTGTGAAGAATTTGATTCTTAAAGGACTTATCTCCGAACTATGAACGAATTTCTTTTCCTCATACCGACTCTGCCTTTCTCCGGATTCCTGGTCCTGGCGCTGGCGGGCCGCCGCCTTTCCAGGGCCACAGTCGCGCTCGTGGGCGCAGGCTCCGTCGGTCTGTCCGCTCTGCTGACCATGATCATGGCGATCGAGTTCATCGGGTATCAAGGCGAGGCATTCACGCAGACCCTCTGGACCTGGATAAAAGTCGGCGGACTCTCGGCAAGCATCTCTTTCACGCTTGACGCACTTTCGCTTATCATGATCTTCGTCATCACCTTTGTCGGGTTCCTCATCCATCTCTATTCCGCTGAGTTCATGCAGAACGACGAAGGATACAGCCGCTTCTTCGCATATATGAACCTCTTTGTGGGATCCATGCTGACGCTCGTGCTGGCTGACAACCTGCTGCTCCTGTATCTCGGATGGGAAGGCGTGGGCCTCTGCAGCTACCTGCTGATCGGATTCTGGTATAAGGACCCGGCAAACGGCGCAGCGGCTCGTAAAGCCTTTATCGTAACCCGCATCGGCGATACCTCCATGGCCATCGGCCTGTTCCTCTTGTACACGGACCTCGGAACGCTTCACATTCAGGATCTGATGCTGCGGGCATCAACAGAATGGCAGGTCGGTTCACCTCTCGCAATAGCCGCCGCCGCACTGCTGCTGGGAGGAGCCGTGGGTAAGTCCGCCCAGCTGCCGCTCCAGACCTGGCTTCCCGATGCCATGGCAGGCCCCACACCGGTCAGCGCGCTCATCCATGCGGCCACCATGGTGACCGCGGGCGTGTATCTCATTGCGCGGACCCACGTTCTGTTTACGCTCGCGCCGCCTGTTATGACTGCCGTAGCAGTCATCGGAGCAGTTGCCCTGCTGCTTGCAGGTTTCAGCGCTCTGGCCCAAAAGGACATCAAACGGGTGCTCGCCTATTCCACGATCAGCCAGATCGGCTATATGTTCCTCGCCCTGGGAGTCGGCGCATGGTCGGCTGCACTGTTCCACTTCATGACCCATGCGTTCTTTAAAGCGCTCCTGTTCCTTGGTGCAGGCGTGGTCATCCTTGCCCAGCATGAAGAACACGACATGTTCAAGATGGGCGGGCTCAGGAAGCGCATCCCTGTCGTGTTCTGGACCTTCCTCATCGGCTCGGCGTCCCTTTCAGCGCTTCCGCTCGTGACCGCGGGGTTCTACAGCAAGGACCTCATCCTCTGGAAGGCCTGGTCATCGCCGACAGGCGACTTCCGGCTCTGGCTGGCGGGGCTTTTTGGTGCGTTTATCACTTCCCTCTACACCTTCAGAATGGTGTTCGTCATCTTCTTTGGAAAAGAGAAGCTCGGACTCAGCATGACACCGGGCAGACGCATGGCTATTCCTCTTATTGTGCTCGCTTTCTTATCCATTGTCGGCGGGTTCGTCGAACTTCCCGATACGCTCGGCAATTTGCCGCTCTTCTCGAACTTCCTGTCAGGGGTATTCCCGTTAACTTCGGAACATGCAGCGGAAAACAGGGAACTGCTCTTGCAGGTCGTAGCTTCTTTGGTCTCGGTATCAGGTATCGCGCTTGCTTATGGTATCTATATTCGTAAACCGGCTTTTGCAGAGAAGTTCGCGGCTTTCGCCCCGGTTGAAGCGCTTCGCAGGTTCTGGTTTGCAGGATGGGGGTTCGATGCGCTTTACGATCTGCTGTTTGTGAAGCCCTTTGTCTGGGTCGCCAGGATCAATAAAGACGATATTATAGACCACGGATATGACGGCATTGTTACGGTGAATGCATCACTACACCGTGTTTTGAGCAGGACACAGACCGGCAACATACGCTGGTATGCAATGGGGATTGCCGTGGGTGTGGTGGTGTTTTTGGGGATCGTGATTGTCCTGGCATAGGAAACACCCTCCCCTCACCCCTCCCATCAAGGGAGGGGCTACATCAAAGACTTAAAGCAACAAGTCACCCCTCGTGGGAGGGGCTGGGGGGAGGGGCAAAAAAGTGACACCAGAAATGGCCAAGATCGCCAAGACCCTTCGAAAGAGACCCACCGATGCTGAGCGATTCTTATGGAAGCATCTTCGAACGAAACAAATTGACGGATTGAAATTCAGAAGACAGGAACCGATAGGAAACTATGTCGTAGACTTCGTCTGTTTTGAATCAAACGTGGTAATCGAAGTAGACGGCGGTCAGCATGCTGAATCCGAAAAAGACTCGGTAAGAGATGCCTGGTTCAGGTCACAAGGATTCAAGGTCCTCAGATTTTGGAACCATGAGGTATTACAGAACATTGAAGGTGTACTTGAAACGATCAGACTGAATTGTACTATGCGAACGACTACTTCACCCTCCCCCATCCCCTCCCATCAAGGGAGGGGTGACGAAAGGACAGGGGAATGATCCTCCTTTTGCTTATCATCATACCGCTTTTGGGCGGATTGGCCGCATGGCTCTCCGACAGGGAGAACAGCACCCAACCGCGCTGGATCGCGCTGAGTGCGCTTGCGCTTGACCTGGCACTGGTGCTTTTGCTCTGGAAAGAGCATGCGTATGCCGTGTCCATTGCGCCGGGCGGCTGGCTGGTCGAGATGCAGCGTGCCTGGATACCGCAGCTCGGCATCAGCTTCCACCTGGCTTTGGATGGACTGAGCCTGATACTGGTGTCCCTTACAATATTTCTGGGGATCCTTGCCGTGCTCTGCTCCTGGACGGAGATCAAGGACCGGGTAGGCTTCTTTCATTTGAATCTCCTTTTGATCATTGCAGGCATCCTCGGCGTATTCCTCGCGCTCGACCTTTTCCTCTTTTACTTTTTCTGGGAACTGATGCTTGTGCCGATGTATTTCCTCATTAACCTCTGGGGCCATGAGAACCGAGTATATGCTTCGTACAAGTTCTTTATCTTTACTCAGGCCGGCGGCCTCCTGATGCTGCTGTCCATCCTCGGTCTCTACTTCATTCATGGCAAGAGCACCGGCTTCTACACCTTTGACTATCCGCTCCTGCTCGGAACAGCCATGTCGCCCTCTGCTTCCCTGTGGCTCATGCTCGGGTTCTTTATTGCCTTTGCCGTGAAACTGCCGATGCTGCCGTTTCATCCCTGGCTTCCTGATGCGCATACTGAAGCTCCCACGGCAGGAAGCGTTATTCTGGCCGGCCTGCTTTTAAAGACCGGGGCCTATGGACTCCTGCGCTTCGTGCTGCCGCTCTTCCCGGAGGCCGTACACTCGGTTGCGCCAACCGTCATGGGGCTCGCGGTCGCCGGCATTCTGTATGGGGCCGTGCTGGCATTTGCCCAGACCGATCTGAAGCGCCTCGTGGCCTACACCAGCGTAAGTCACATGGGGTTCGTGCTGCTCGGGATCTTCGCCGGAACCACGGCTGCTCTCTCCGGCGCTGTCATGCAGATCGTGGCGCATGGCGTTACCACAGGAGCTTTGTTCATGCTTGTGGGAATGATCCAGGAGCGCATCCATACGCGCGAACTGGGAAGCATGGGCGGTTTCTGGGCCAGCGCTCCGCGCCTCAGCAGTTTGGGACTGGTGTTCGTGCTTGCCTCGCTCGGCCTGCCGGGCACCGCCAACTTCATCGGCGAGTTCCTCGTGCTACTTGGAACCTTCCCGATCAGCACCACTCTGACTGCGATCGGCGCCTTGGGATTGGTCCTTTCCGTTGTCTACTCGCTCCGCATTGCCCAGCGCGTGTTTCAGGGAGCAACAGGAGAGAGCAAGCTGCCCGATCTTTCTCTCCGTGAAACAGGAATGCTGGCGATCATGATCATAGCGATAATCACGATAGGTCTTTTCCCGCAAACCATTCTGGACACCGCCAAACCGGTTCTGAGTGGGCTCGAATGCCGCGCAAACCATGCGGCCATATTGAAGCATTAAAAGATCTATGAACGGCTGAAAGGCTATTTACCGCAGAGGACGCAGAGGAATTCAAGTTCTTGAGTAACAATAAAAGAAGGAAATAGTTTCGGACAAACTTGAACAGCTTCTGCATAGTATTGGAATTCTAAATTTTTTAAAGTTGTCCTCTGCGTCCTCCGCGGTGAACGACGTTGACGTTATTCATCTTTACTCATGGAGTCAGATAATGAACATCAAAGACCTGACCGCCCTTTCACCTTTCATTATGCTATCGATCACCGCCATCGTGGTCATGCTCACGATCGCTCTTCGCCGCAGTCATACGCTGACTGTTGTGCTTACGCTCTCGGGCCTGGCGCTGACGCTATCAAGCATTTCTGGAGTTGTCTGCACCGCGCCTCGTGAAGTGACATCGCTCATCAGGATTGATTTGTATGCCCTGTTCTTTCTGGGATTGATCGTAGCCGGAGCATTTATTATTACTGCCCTGTCCTTTTCCTATTTTGAAGGCCGTACCGGCGAGCGGGAGGAATTCTACTTATTACTTCTCCTGGCAACGCTGGGGGCAATGGTGCTGACCGCTGCCACGCATTTTGCGTCGCTCTTCCTCGGCATCGAGCTGCTCTCCGTGTCGCTCTATGCCTTGACTGCCTACCATCGCCACAGCCTCCGGAGCACCGAGGCAGGCGTCAAATACCTGATCCTGGCCGCTGCCTCGTCAGGGGTATTGCTCTTTGGCATGGCGCTCGTGTATGCCGAGACCGGCAGCATGACCTTTACTCACATCGCTTCCCGCATAGGAACTTCGGGAACATACGGTTTGCCGCTGACCGCCGGACTCGCCATGGTCCTGGCTGGTCTCGGGTTCAAGCTTGCAGTCGTCCCGTTCCATCTCTGGACTCCGGACGTGTACGAAGGGGCGCCCGCGCCGGTTACCGCGTTCGTGGCAACCGTATCAAAGGGCGCAGTCTTCGCCGCGCTACTCCGCATCTTTACGAGCATCGATATCCACGAGCGCCCGGCCCTGCTCCTGATCATGAGCGCGGTAGCTATCGCTTCCATGTTCGTCGGCAACCTGCTCGCGCTGAAGCAGAACAACATTAAACGCATTCTGGCATACTCGTCCATTTCCCATCTCGGGTACCTGCTCGTCACGCTTCTGGCAAGCGGTCCCATGGCCATCGCTGCGGCAGCCTTTTACCTCGTTGCCTACTTCATCACCACCATCGGCGCTTTCAGCGTGGTGAGCGTGGTCTCGGACAAGAACCGTGACGCCGACCTCATGGAAGACTACCAGGGTCTCGCCTGGCGTCGTCCCTGGCTTGCCGCGGTCTTCAGCGCCATGCTCTTCTCGCTCGCCGGTATCCCGCTTACCGCCGGATTCGTGGGCAAGTTCTATGTGGTCGGTGCGGGCGCGGAATCGTCCCTTTGGGGTTTGGTCCTCGTGCTCGTCATCAACAGCGCCATCGGTCTCTTTTACTATCTGCGCATCATCGCAGCGCTGTTTGAACCGAGGGAAGAGCAGGCAATCCAATCCGCCGCTCATTCCTCGAAATCGGGGACCGCAGTTCTTGCGTGTCTTATGGTACTGCTGATCGGGTTTGGCGTGTATCCCGGACCACTGATCGAAATAATAAAAAAGGCAGCCCATTTTTGATGAACATACTCTCTATAGAAAATAATGCTTTCATTGTTGATAATGTAGCCACTTTATGTTATGTTGGTATCTACATTATTGTTACCCGGAGGGCACATGATATCGGTCGGCATAAAAGAGCTGAAGGAAAAGCTGAGTAGCTATGTGAATAAAGCTCGTCATGGAGAGGAGCTCGTGGTTACAGACCGGGGCAAAGAGATCGCACTGGTCATTCCCATATCCAGCGAGCGGAGCGCGGTCACCCGGCTCGTTGGGTCAGGCAGGGCGACCTGGACCGGCGGCAAGCCCGTTGGCGTGAAGGGGATCAAGGCAAAGGGCGGGTCAATTGCCAAAACCATCCTGGAGGACCGTCGGTGATCCTGTATCTCGATACCAGCAGTCTGGTGAAGCTCTATATCACTGAGTCCCATTCCGGGCTCGTCAGGGCCTGGGCCGAGGAGGCGGAGATCATTGCCACCTGCCGCGTTGCTTATCCTGAGATGATGTCAGCCTTGAACAGGCGTTTCAAAGCCGGGGACCTGGAGAAACGCGACTATGATCAGCTGGTGAAGGTTTTTTCCGGGGAGTGGCGGCGTTATGCCGTGATAGATTTCGATGAGCTGGCCGCTGGTCGTCTGGCCGCGGCATACGCATTGCGGGGTTTCGATGCCGTTCATCTGTCTGCCGCCTGGCTGCTCAGGTCTTCGGGGAACGCTCCTGCTGTGGCTTTCTCATCCTTCGATGAAAAACTGAACAGTGCCGCTGTTGCGGAAAAGTTCACGGTCCTGAATTCAAAATAACTCCCAAGCTCAGGATACCCGGGAGAAACACGGGGAAATCCTCGAAAGCAGTAAAGAGGCGCTGAGATGGCTATAAAAAATTTTCCCTATCGACCATGAATAACCTTGAAAGCATCGCCAGTTTGTAGGTCGGGTAGAGCAGGGCGAAACCCGACAGGTTTGCTTATTGCTTTCAACAATCTGAGCATCAATTCCGGCACGACTTTAAAAGACGTTGGGTTTCACTTCGTTCTACCCAACCTACCGACTGATCGTGGAGAGCAAGCCCTGGATCGCACCCGCGCCGACTTTCGCGGACACCGATCTCGTCCCGGTATACATCGGTTTTTCAGACATAGCTTCCCGGGAGATTGCCAGGAAGGCGCAAGGAAGATGGGACCCGGAGCAGAAACTCTGGCTCATCAGCTATGGAAGGATCAAGGGAACAGAGCTGGAAAAGCATATAATATTGGATGCTTTCGTATACTTGCATCTAATATTAGATGCATTTTGCTTATAGTAAACAACTTGTTGGTTTCTAAATGATGGAGGTGATTTATGAAGGATAACGAAATTCGCGCGATTGTTCTACATCATTATTACGAAAAAAGACATGACGACTATTCTCAATGGTCCGACGAAGACATTAGGAGACTGGGTAATGGACTTTCTGAGAAAGTTGTATTTGCAATATGTGATCAATTGGCTGATCATAATTTGATTCAGTGGAAGCCGATCAAAACGATGGGTGGTGTTGCTAATGGTATGGGCAAGATTACTGCCTATGGCGTAGATGTAATTGAAGGCGAGGTTAAGGCGCCAATTTCAATTGCATTGGATAAAAGCCAGAACATAACGATCACTGATTCCTCTCATGTACAAATAGGGAACTCTAATGCTCAGGATGTTCACATTGATATTGGCAAAATATTGACTGCCATTAATAAATCAAACGCTACCGATGGTGAAAAAGAAGAAGCAAAGTCTCTGCTTCGATCTTTTTTATCGCACCCGTTAGTGTCGGCGATTGTTGGCGGTATTGCATCTCAAATTTAAATAATTCAGCTCCTTGTAGGGTCGTGAAGAGAATCCAACCTGCCACCGCGATTCCCCACATAGTGGTGAGTGACGCGAGGTTTTGACGTCGGATAAACAAGAGCGATAGAAATGTCATATAAATCATGGGAAGAATATAAACAGATTTTATTTAACTTCTTCAAGCAAAAGCATCACATTTATTTTCGAGGTCAGAGAAATGCAATTTGGCCTCTCAAAACCACATTTCTTAGATACGCAGAAAAAAGCGGCATCACATTAGCATTCTATGATGAAGTCATTATCCCGCAACTTATAAATCCAGTTGAAGATAAATATGGAAAGAAGTTCGATGTAAAAAATCCTCAAGAATATGCTTCCTTCTTGTCACTGCTTCAACATTATGGGTTTCCAACACCTTTATTAGATTGGACATTGTGCCCGTACACTGCTGCATATTTTGCCTTTAAAGATCCTGCAGAATATGTAAAGGTGTTTGTATTTGATGCTGAATCATGGCATCAACCTCGACATGCCCTACCAATACGTCACGTGCAGACTCCTTACGTTCACGTAACGGCAGTCGAGCCTTATAACGCTGGCAATCCACGTGTAACCGCGCAAAAAGGTAAATTTACGTTAACTACCGCGCCTGACCTGGAAGAATATATAAGAGACCATCCCGCTAACTTGTTCATTCAAGAGAATGAATCTTTTATTCAAAGCATCACGCTGCCTCAAACTGAAAAGATTAAAGCAATTCGTGATTTGAATTTGCTTGGGATTAATGAAAGAAGTCTATGCTTAGACCGTAGTGCGGAATATACTGATTTGGCTGACGCTTGCAAGGAGTTATCAGACCATTATTTCCCGGTAGCTGCTAAAAAAGAAGTGAAATCGTAAATTCCGGCAGAGCACTGCGATCTCTAAATAATCCAACATTCGCGTCCACATCGTCTCGCCAAAAAGCGGCGAGTTATCGCCGCATTAATCCTTTCAGAAAACGTTCACAAATTGCTTGAAACGGCTGAAGGAGTCTGATAAAGTTCATCAGATATTGTTGAGTCAAGGTGTATGTTCACATGGATACCTTCAGCAAGAAGAAGCGTTCGTGGATAATGGCGCAGGTCAAATCCACTGGAAACAGATCAACGGAACAGATATTGGTCGCCGTTCTTCGCAAATCTAAAATTGTAGGCTGGCGCAGGCACTACCCAATTTTTGGCAAACCCGATTTTGTGTTTCCTCGCAGGAGAGTGGCTGTATTCGTCGATGGGTGCTTCTGGCATGGACATCCCAAGAAATGCAGAGTGCCTCAAAACAATCGCGAGTACTGGCTGAACAAGATAAGCCGCAATGTGTCGCGTGACAAGCTTGTAACGCGAACTCTCAGAATCAAGGGTTGGAAAGTCGTTAGAATATGGGAAGATGCGGTAGCGAAGCCGTCAACTGCAGCGCGATTAAGGAAAGCGATAGGCTAATTATGAAAAATGAAAAAACAGTAGCAGAGTTTTTCGCCGGCATCGGGCTCATGCGGTTGGGCCTCGAACAAGGCGGCTGGAAAACCGTCTGGGCGAATGATATCGAAGAAGACAAGATGAAGATGTATCGCGGTCATTTCACCGATGATGAGGCGCATTTTCATCTAGGTGATGTTCATGAATTGGATTCTAAGGACATTCCAAGCGTCGCGCTGGCAACGGCATCTTTCCCCTGCAATGACCTTTCCCTTGCAGGCGCGCGTCGCGGATTAGCAGGTCAACACTCCGGCGCGTTTTGGGGATTTGTGAGCGCGCTCAAGGGAATGAAGAATCGGCGTCCCCCTCTTGTTATGCTTGAGAATGTCGCTGGTTTTCTGACTTCTCACGACGGAAATGATTTCAGGGACGCTTGTCTATCGCTGAACGATTTGGGATACGCGGTTGATGCCTTTATCATTGACGCTTCTTTATTCGTGCCTCAAAGTAGACAACGTCTTTTCGTCATTGGAAAGCGCGGGAAGAAAAAGGCTGATCGCATCTCTGAAACGCCGTCGTTCTATCAATCGCAGCTACGGCCCCATGCACTCGCGGACTTTATTTTATGGAATCCCGACATCCGATGGTCTTTACGTAGCCTGCCCCCAATCGTGGCAGCCAATAAAGCCTTGCGCAATATTGTTGAGCGCTTACCCGCCAATTCCGACTATTGGTGGAATAAGGAAAGAGCTGAATATCTTATCAACCAAATGAGCGAAAAACATCGTGCAATCGCTGATAAGATGATTGCGGGCAAAGAACTCACCTGCGGAACAGTCTTCCGGCGTGTGCGCTATGGTAAATCGATGGCAGAGTTAAGAACCGACGGCGTAGCAGGATGTCTTCGCACGCCACGAGGCGGAAGCGGTCGCCAGATTCTATTTATAGCGGGTAAAGGACGTTACGCTGTCCGCTTGCTCACACCCAGGGAATGCGCTCGTCTAATGGGCGCGGATGACTTTAAAATTACAGTGCCGTTAAACCAAGCGCTTTTTGGATTCGGCGATGCTGTCTGCGTGCCTGTCATTAAATGGATTGCGGAGAATTATTTAACGCCGGAATGGAAGGAGCTACATGCCAGCGAAATCGAGCAAGAGCGATACGCAACAACCGCAATCTGAGGTCGTAGGTCTTCCAGAAGACGTAGCTGCGATCCGAGCCGAAATCAGAAGTTTTTTTGCCGCGAAGGATGGCAACGGAAAGCGCATCGGTAGCTATAAGCACGGCGTGTACGCCTTTTACGACTATGACGGCGAACCGATATACGTTGGGCAAACAGAAGAAAAGCTCAGCGGCAGAGTCAGCAGGCACCTGACGAATCAGAGAACTGACGCCGTTGCAATGAATGTGCTCGATCCGTTCGAGGTTGCATACATCGAAGTATGGCCGCTCGACGATCTCGTTACTAAGCTTCTCAAAGAGAATAAAAAGACGTTTTTAGACCGAGCGGAATACACGGTATTTCAAAAAGTCTTAAGGGAATCCGCGCTCGGCGCTGTGCTGAACGAAAAAGAAATGGCGCCTCGCAGCGAAATTAAACTTCCCCAATCCTACAAGCAACGAATCATTCCCGAAGCTATTTACCTTCAACGAAAACATCCTGACATCAGAATTGCACGACGGGCCACAACAATTGCCAATCTTGCTCGTGTCATCAGCGAGCGCGATGTTTCAGATGGACTTCGACGAACCCTTCTGACACAAGCAAAAAGACTTGAAAGTCTTGCCGCCCAACGAGTGAAAGAACTCGGGATCACCGCTGATTTCAAGAAGAAACAATAGATGATTCTAACATCCGGCTCGACTCCATCCGGGCGCTAACGCGCCCGGTGGGTCAGCCACGTTAAAGGTGGTCGCTCAATGCATCTTATTGTGGAAATATTATTTACAATCGTCTGGTGGGTTTTGCTCTTCCCGATATTATGGATCACATCATTCCCAATCATCCTCCTAATAGCTCTGTTTTCAAAAGCGCCGTTTTTCGTTACCGTGAAGGATAAATACAGGAGAGTAACCAAATGGTGGGCTGAATACGGCGTTATATTCTCCCCCTTATAGATCCGTTCTTTAGTGGCGTACCCCTTCCATATCGTGAAATACTACTTGCAATAATATATCAAAACTTATATAATTCTTTTCACCAATGAAACCGTTAGATTTCATAGGTTCAAGCTTGGACGATCTTCGGAATTTCCCTGAAGAAGCGCGCAAAGCAGCGGGTTTTGAGCTGTTTGCCGTTCAGCGCGGACTTGAACCGAGCGATTGGAAACCGATGCCAAGTATCGGGCGCGGGGTTAAAGAAATCCGTATTCATATTCTTGGGGAATGGCGCGTTATCTACGTAGCCAAATTCGAAGATGCTGTGCATGTTCTCCATTCATTTCAAAAGAAGACTCAGAAAACGAGTCAGCATGATATTGAAATTGCTCGAAAGCGATACAAACAAATTGGAGGGTAGTACAATGAAAGAAGCTGTTAAAAAATCTTCCGGCAATGTCTTTCTTGATCTTGGTTTTCCTCCCGAGGAGGCTGCCATTCTTCAGATGCGTTCTGAGCTCATGGCCGATCTTAGAAAATTCATCAAAACAAAAAAACTGACACAAGCTAAAGCAGCCGAGATACTCGGTGTTAGTCAGTCGCGGGTATCTGATCTCACACGCGGAAAATGGGAAAAATTCAGTCTGGAAATGCTTATCGCCCTTGCAACAAAGGCCGGTATGCGCATCAGCCTTAAAAGGGCCGCATAGACCGGTTTTAACCTGCGCCTCGACAGCGACGCGTCAGCCGCGCGTTGGCTGCAAGACAAGGAGCAGTTTGTAGGGTGCGCACTGCGCACCACACCATTATGCGATGCTGACCCGATTTATCGGTGGGCAATGCCCACCCTACCAGCTACGTTTCCGGAGGTTCCCATGAACAACCTTGATGGCATTGCCAGACTCATCCGCTACTATAGCCTCGTCATGTCGACCGAAGCAGGCTCGGGACATCCCTCTTCCTCCCTGTCCGCAACCGACCTCATGACCGGACTCCTGTTCGGCGGCGCCTTCAGGTTCGACCTGGACAACCCGCTCATGCCGAACAACGACCGGCTCATTTTTTCAAAAGGCCACGCGTCCCCGCTCTTTTATTCCCTCTGGGCTGCCGCCGGAAGGGTCACGGAACAGGAGCTGTTGACCTTCAGAAAGTTCAACAGCCCTTTTGAAGGCCATCCCACGCCTGCCTTCAGGTATACCGAGGCGGCAACAGGATCGCTCGGACAAGGCCTTTCGATCGGACTCGGCATGGCGCTGAACGCCAAATATATCGACAAACTGCCCTACCGCACCTATGTGCTGCTCGGCGACAGCGAGATGGCAGAGGGTTCGCAATGGGAAGCCATGGAACTGGCCGCTCATTACAAGCTGAACAACCTTGTCGGCATCATGGACGTGAACCGGTTTGGCCAGCGCGGGGAGACCATGTATGGACATGACCTCTCGGTGTATAAGGACCGGGTGTCGGCCTTCGGATGGGAACCCATCGTCATTGACGGACATCATCTGCCGCGGATCCTTACGGCATTCAAGCAGGCAACAGAAGCCAGAGACAAACCGGTCATGATCATCGCGAAAACCTTGAAGGGCAAGGGAGTCTCGTTTATCGAAAACAGGAACGGATGGCACGGAAAGACCCTTAATAAAGAAGAACTCACTCGAGCGCTGACCGAGCTTGGGCCTGTTGATAAAACACTGGTGGGAAGGATCGCAAGACCTGAAGCCCTCGGACCCGCGGCAAATAAAGTCCTTTCCTTGCAGCCGGTCTCGTACCCATCGAACGCGTCCGTTGCCACACGGCATGCCTATGGCACGGCGCTGGCAAGGATATTCCCGCATTTCCCTGACATGGTAGTACTCGACGCCGAAGTAAGCAACTCAACCTATGCGGACCTGTTCAAAACAAAATATCCTGAACGCTTCTTCGAGATGTTCATTGCCGAACAGAACATGGTCGGCACGTCGCTCGGGCTGTCCATCCGAGGCAAGGTCCCCTTCGTCTCTACCTTTGCCGCATTCCTGACCCGCGCCTTTGACCAGATACGCATGAGCCAGTATTCCCTGGCCAACATCAAGTTCTGCGGCTCTCATGCCGGTGTTTCGATCGGCGAGGACGGGTCCTCCCAGATGGGCCTTGAAGACATCGCGATGTTCAGAACCCTGCACGACAGTGTCGTGCTCTATCCTTCCGATGCCGTGTCAACGGAAAAACTTGTGGAGGAGATGGCAAAACACACCGGCATTGCTTATTTGCGGACCACCCGCCAGGCCACACCTATCATCTACCGCAATGACGAAGCCTTCTGGATCGGCGGATCTAAGATTTTACGGTCGAATAAAAAAGATGTAGCCACGGTTGTCGGCGCGGGCATCACGCTGCATGAAGCGCTCAAGGCCTACGAAGAGCTGAAGAAGGCGGGGATCATGGTCCGCATCATCGACCTGTACAGCATCAAACCGATCGATGTGGCAACCCTCGCCCGTTCGGCCGGGGAGACCGGCGCGGTCATCACGGTGGAGGACCATGTGCCCGAAGGCGGGATCGGCGAGGCGGTCCGAAGCGCGCTCTCGGACAGGCCGGTGCGCGTCCACTCGCTGTGCGTGAACAAGCCGCCGAAAAGCGGGAAACCGGAAGAATTGCTGAACTATGAGGAAATTTCGATGAGTTCGATCATCAGGAAGGTAAAAGAGCTTCGCCGCTAACGAGGGTGCATGCCGTTCGAACTATGAATGTTTGGCCGTCGATACCCGGTCCCTGCCCGCCTGTTTTGAGGCATACATGGCGTCATCAGCGCGTTTTATAAAAGAGTCGATGGTGTCGCTCCCCAGCTCGACACAGGCAACGCCGATGCTCATCGACAATCGAATAGGCTGACCGTCCCGGGACCGCAGCCCGGTTTCCCGTGCGGCGGAAAGCAGTTTGCCCGCCAAACCTCCCGCGCCGGTATCGGCTGTTTCCGGAAGAATGAGCATGAACTCATCGCCTCCGTACCTGCCGACGATGTCCGCGTTCCGCAAAATGGTCTTGAGCGTAGCGGCAATAACCTGCAAAGACCGATCGCCCATATCATGTCCCCAAGTATCGTTGATCTCCTTGAAATTGTCGATGTCGCAGAGAATGATGGACAGCTCCGTTCCGTAGCGTTTTGCCCGTTCCAGCTCGTAGGCAAGGCTGTCGTTGAGCGCCCTTCTATTCGCAAGGCCGGTAAGCGCGTCAGTATGCGAAAAATACTCCAGTTTTTCGATCAACCGCCGCCTATCATCCTCTGACTTCTTGCGGTCGGTAATGTCCCGGGTATACTCGATGATGTGCGAGACCTTGCCGTCCTCGTCCAGGATCGGATAGGTGTAGATCTCATACCACACTTCGTCGCCATTCGAAAGCGTGACGAGTTTGTCCTTGGCGCAGGGATCGGCGGATTGAAGCGACTTCTGCACAACGCAGTTGTCGCAGACCGTGGTCCCGTTCCGCAGCACCTCATAGCATTTTCTCCCGAGCAAATCCTTTAAGGGCAGGTTCTTCATCTGCGCATAGGCGTCGTTGACGCGGATGATCTGGTAATTGTTGTCGAAAATGCAGAAGGGATCGCGGATACTGTCGAAGATCGTGTTCAAAAACCGCTCCGACCGCTGGAGCCGCGCCTCACTCCGTTTACGCCAGGAAATGTCGCGGACAATGCAGATGCGGCTATTGTCCTCAAGCATGGTCACCGAGGATTCCTGGACGTAGGTGCTTCCGTTCTTTCGGGTGGCGAGCAGTTCTCCGCGCCATTTCCTGCTTTTCAGGAGGGCCGGCATGCAGGTCTGGTCCATGCGCTCACGTTCTTTTTCATCGTACATGAGGGCATAGGACTTCCCGATGATCTCCACCGGACTGTCATAGCCGTTCATTTTGGCATAGGCTTCATTCACAAAAACATAACGGTTTTCCGGACTGTAAATAGAGATACCGTCCATGGAGGACTCTATGGCAGTTGCCTGCTTTCGGGCTATTTCCTCCCCCGCACTGTGCTTCGCCACAAGCCTGGCAATGACATAACCGAACGCCAGCAGGATGACGACGAACAACGTCCTGAAATAAAGTTCGTGGGCCGACAGGTCGTACAACAGCAGATCGACAAACGGTCCGCTGTGAAAGACCGTGCTGTCAATGACCGCATCGGCGACCCACGTGCCGACGGCCAGCAGCACCGCGTATGCCATTATTTTGTGTTCTTCCTTTATCATTGCGCCGCCCTGCTACACATTCGTTTTGCTGCTTTCTTCCTGAATTCCCAGGACACTCTCAACAATCTCGGCAAGCTGCCGGTCATGGTCGTGGTTCAGCGTGAACACCCTGCACTGGACCACGCGGGCAGGGATGTAATCAAAGAAATCCTTGAGCGGTTCCTTCTCCACTTTTCTCGTCGAGGGGTTGAAAACGTAGACCTGCCGCTCGCCCATCATGAGCGGGTTGATGGGGCGCGGGTCCTGGCTCGCCATATCCACGGCGAACCGCAGGTCCTTTAAATGCGGGGGGAGGTTCTTCTTGATCCGTTTGACCAACTCGGCCTTGTCGATGATGGTCTTTCCTTTTTCAAATGCGCGCATCGAGAGCGTCACATCGTAGGCCATCTTCCATTTGACCTCGCGCGAAAGGATGGCGGCCCATTCATTGCCCAGCGATGACAGCGCCCCCTGCCTGTCCTTGCCCCACCGCCGCACCGCTTCGAGCAGCGTCCAGTCCGTAAGCTCCAGATACTCGGGGAGGTTCTCCACGGGATTGTAGGGGAACAGCGCTGCCATAGTGTCCGTGAACAGCTCCTTCAGATGTTCGTCAATGGCCCGCGTGGTACGATGGTAATACACATTGGTGTACATATAGAGCCGCGCGTTCAGAAACATGTTAAGCGCCGTAAGCCCGGATTTGTGCAGCGTCAGGCCTTTGTCGGAAAAAAAAGTATAATACATGAGCCGGTCGATGTCCACGGCGCCGACGGCGACGCCGCACATGTAGGCGTCGCGCAGCACATAGTCGAGATTGTCCACCGTGTAAATGCCCGAGAGCAGCGGCTGGAGAAAAACGAGCCACCGGGGCTGCCGGACCGGTGAAGATGCGCCTTTGCCGATGAGGAACGCGACCTGATCGGGGTCCAGCTTTTCCTTTTTCGCAAAATCCCCTGAAGGGCCGCGGCGGATCGCCCTGATGACCTCGGCAAGTTCGGTCCTGATGATATGCTGGCCGAGTTTCTCGTGCGTCAATCCGAACTGTTCCAGATAATTGTCGTCGAAGAAATGACCGAAGGGACCGTGGCCGACATCGTGCAACAGCGCGGTCACGCGAAGAAGCTCTTCGATATAGTTGGCCGAAGGGCAGTCGGGGACCGCGGCCTTGAGCGAAGGATAGAGATGGCGGGCGAACCGGCCGGCCAGGTGCATCGCTCCCAGCGAATGCTGGAAGCGGCTGTGCTCCGCCGAGGGGTAGACCCAGCGGGCGCTTTGCAGCTGATAGATCTGGCGCAGCCGCTGCATCCAGGGCGTGTCTATAAGGTCTTTTTCGGTCTTTTCTTCCGCGCTTCTTGGTGTGGTGAACGAAATATAGCCGTGCACCGGGTCGCCCAGCAAGGCCGTCCCATCGTAAAAATCCTCGCCCTTCATGAGTTCGCGCATGGCGGCATTATACCGCGAAATCACGCCGAGTCAACGCGAAAATACGAGAAACCCGCTTCCCTCTTGATTTTTTGCGGATTATCAACTAAGCTTAAACCATGAGAAAAAGAGCGCCAACGTTCTATGCCTTTCTCGAAGAACAAACTCGGCCGGCCATCCTGATCATAGGCTTCCTGCTGATCGCGGTACTCGGTGTTCTGGACTATATGACCGGTCCGGACCTTTCACTTTTCATCTTTTATCTGATCCCGGTCTCGCTTGCCACTTGGTTTGCCGGGAGCGCGGCGGGCATGGCCTTGTCTGTTTTGAGCGCTGTTGCCTGGTCCCTGGCCGATATTCTCTCGTCCCATGTCGGTCGCAATCCGGTCGTCCCCTACTGGAACGTGTTTATGGAACTTTCCTCATTTTTTCTGGCAACCCTGGTGCTGGCGGGGCTGCGGTCGTCGCTGGACCGGGAGCAAAGACTGGGGCGGATCGATTATCTGACCGGGGCGGTCAACAGCAGATACTTCGCGGAACTGGCGGACCGGGAGATCCAGCGGGCGCTTCGGTACAACCACGTCTTTACCGCGGCCTACCTTGACCTGGACAATTTCAAGGCCGTGAACGACAACCAGGGCCACCAGGAAGGAGACCGTCTGCTGAAGTTAGTCACAGCGGCCATTACCGATTCGGTGAGGACGACCGACATCGTGGCGCGCCTCGGCGGGGATGAGTTTATCATTCTGTTCCCGGAAACAGGCGGCGATATGGCCAGGACCGCTGTGGACAAGACCAGAGAGAAACTGCTGGAGCTCATGAAAGCCAACGGCTGGCCGGTGACGTTCAGCTTCGGACTGATGACCTTCGAAAGCGCGCCGCAGTCCGTCAACCACCTGGTCAAACTTGCTGATACCGTCATGTATGAAGTGAAGAAGAGCGGCAAAGATGGCGTAAAAAGCTCGACCTACAGCGCCCCCCCTCCCCTGGACGAACTCGCCAAAAGACCTTAACGCCGGATATAAGCGAGGGAACCTTCTTCGAGCGCAAAAAAGATCGAGCGCATTTCCCGTAACGGTACGATAAGCTGGGGCGCGCCGCGACGAGGGGTGGTTGCATTTGAGGTGCGCAGCGCGAAGCCCGGACCAAAAACCAATACAAACCGGCCTTCAGTTCCTTCGATCTTTCTGGTCAACACCTGCGCCCCTCGCGGTGCGGTCCGGAGCGATTTCCTCGAAAACGGCTTGAACGTAAAATCCAGGAACACCCGCGAACGATATTTCAACTGGCCGCGGCCGAGCGCCGGATCAATAACCAGATACCGTGAATCCATGGATGAGAACTGTTTCTGAAAAAACAGCAAGTCCTGTTCGGACTTGAGCGTTGCGATCCGCGCCCGCAGTTCCCGCTGCCGCGCCGCAAGGTCCTCCCGTTCGACATCACCAGTCCCGGTCCCGTCCATACCCATGAGGAACAGCGAGAGGACCAAAAACAGGACTGTCCTTATTTGAGCAGTTGTTTTGTTCACCACAATGCGGCCTCCGGCTGAAACCAATGCAGAATGCAAATTTCTCTATCAATAGATATACACCTTGGCGCCAATTTCAACGCTCTTATACACCATTTCCAAATCGTCGTCATCCATGGACACGCAGCCATGCGTAACCGCCGTGCCGAGCAGGTTTTTAAACGTCGTCCCGTGGAGTTTGTACCCGTTGCCGAGCAGCAGCGCGTACTTGCCCATCACATCGCGTACGATGCGGTCGGGATCATTCTTAGGCGGGATCGGCATATTTTCCTCCACATAGGACCAGTCCGGCCTGATCCATACCGGGTTCCGCTCCTTGCCGAGCACGGTCAGCACGCCGGTGGGGCTCTCAAAGAACCATTTCCTGCCGGTCTCATCCTTGACCAGCTGTCGGCTGCCCGTGGATACGACGATTTCCTGAAGAACATGCTCACCCTGATGGATGAAGAGGCGGTTGCTCTCGGTGTCCACCACCAGGTAGACCTCGTCGTCGCCCAGGGACGCAACCATCTGTCGCAATCCCCGGTTCTCCTCCTCCAGCGCCGCGGCTTCCTGCTCAAGTGCGGCGACCTCCGCGCGCAGGGTATCGTTCGCCACGACAGGCCGCGGTTCTTCAGCTGATCCCGGAGAAGGCAGTCCGAAGCAGCATGACAGGAGAACCAGTGCCGTTATGATTTTTCCGAAATTACTTTTCATAGTGAGTTCAATAGACTGTCTAAACAAACCTAAATAAAAATCTTCGACAGGATAACAGGATAAAATCTGATAAAAACAGTTCATCCTGAAAATCCTGTCAATCCTGTTATCCTGTCAAAAAGGTCTAATCGTTTTCTTTCCCGTTTTTGTAAAAACATCGATTCATGACAAAAGCTACTTCAGGTCTCCAAAAATATCTTTCCGGGATTCAGGATGTTCTTTGGGTCGAGCGCTTGCTTGATCCTCTTCATGGCGCCAAGCGCCGCCGGTGAGACCTCCATCGGCAGATAGGCCGCTTTCGACAACCCGATGCCGTGCTCGCCGGAGATGCTGCCGTCCATGCGCAGCACGGCGGCGAAGATCTCCTTTACCGCGAGCTCGGCCTTCGGCAGGTCCGCGTCATC
>JAYTJE010000117.1:0-14749 GCA_043731355.1 Nitrospirota bacterium | reverse complement strand
AATACTGAGCTCATTAGTTAAAAACAAGAAATTAATCCCTTCGTGCTCATCGTGTCCTTCGTGGTTTCAAGGTTTTGGCTCCGGCTTGTCCGGGTTAGGTGTTTGATTATGGCAAAGTCTCCCTATAAGCGGATCATGCTCAAGCTCTCGGGCGAAGCCCTGATGGGCGACCAGCAGTACGGCATAGATCTCGCCGTCCTGGACAAGATCGCTTCCGAGGTCAAGGACATCTACGGCCTCGGCATCGAGATAGCGATCGTCATCGGCGGCGGCAACATTTTCCGGGGGCTGGCTGCGTCAGCACAAGGCATGGAGCGGGCAAGCGCCGACTATATGGGCATGCTCGCCACGGTCCTCAACGCCCTGGCCCTCCAGAACGCGCTCGAGAACAGGGGCGTCGTCACCCGGGTGCAATCCGCCATCGAGATGCGCGAACTGGCCGAACCTTATATTCGCAGAAAAGCCGTGCGGCACCTTGAGAAAAAACGGGTGGTCATCTTTGCCGCCGGAACGGGCAATCCTTATTTTACCACGGACACCGCCGCCGCTCTCCGCGCCATGGAGATCGGCGCTGAAGTTATCATGAAAGCCACAAAAGTCGACGGGGTATACAGCGCGGACCCTGTTAAGGACCCGGCCGCAACGAAGTTCGACCGGCTCACCTATATAGAAGTGCTCCAGAAAGACCTTCGGGTCATGGATGCGACAGCCATCTCCCTCTGCATGGACAACAATCTGCCTATTATCGTGTTCGACCTGAACACCGCGGGAAACATCAACCGCATCGTCAGGGGCGAATCGGTGGGGACGCTGGTCGCCGGGAGGCAATAATGCTGAACGAGCAGAAAAAAAAGGCCGAGGAGAAGATGGGCAAGGCCATCGACACCCTGCGAAAAGAATTTGTCACACTGCGTACCGGCAGGGCGTCGCTCGGTATGCTCGACGGCATCATGGTTGACTACTATGGCACACCGACGCCGCTCACCCAGGTCGCCAACCTGGCGGTCCCTGATGCCCGGCAGATCACCATCATGCCCTGGGAAGCAAAGATGCTCGGCGAGATAGAAAAAGCCATCCTCAAATCAGATGTAGGGCTGACACCGGGCAACGACGGCAAGGTCATACGTCTCAGCATTCCGCCGCTGACCGAGGAGCGAAGACACCAGATCGTGAAGCAGGCCAAAAAACTCGCCGAGGACGCGCGCGTCGCCATCAGGAACATCCGGCGGGACAGCAACGACGATATCAAGAAGAAATCCAAGGACAAGGATACGCACGTCTCCGAAGATGAGGTCAAAAAGCTGCAGGATGAGATACAGAAAACGACCGACAGTTATATCAGGAAGATCGATGAAGTGCTGACGCAGAAGGAAAAAGAGATCATGACCGTGTAGAGCAATCGATTGAAGAGCAATGTGGATCACCGGCGCCTGCCTCGTTTTACTCCGAAGCAGGCGTTTTTTTATGTGATTATTAAGAAATTTTATAAATGGTTTTCGGGTTTTTTCTTGACAATAACCAGGGGTTCCTGTAAATTTTTGCGAGCATAAGCCCCGCACCGAAGGAGTGTGTCATGAAAGAAGGTCCGCTGCTTTTACCGGAAATACACGGCATCCCCGAGACCATCACCTATAGCTGGCTTGCCATGGCGATTATCATCGGTTTGTCCCTGGCCGCGCGTTTTTCTCTCAAAAAAACAGCTCCAACAGGCGTTCAAAACTTACTGGAAGTCATTGTCGGCGGCTTGAGCGACTTCATTGAAGAAATCATGGGACCTGAAGGCAAGCACTATCTGACGCTGATCGGCACGTTATTCCTCTTCATCCTCGTCTGCAACCTTCAAGGTATTGCGCCCGGCTTTGATTCACCTACGGCAAACATCAACACGACCCTTGCGCTCGCGCTCGTGGCCTTCGCGGCAACCCACTATATCGGCGTGAAACGCCACGGCATCGGGTATATCAAGCATTTCATGGGACCCATGTGGGGCCTCGCGCCGCTGATGCTCCCCATCGAGCTCATCAGCCATTTGGCCCGCGTCATGTCGCTCACGTTTCGTCTCTTCGGCAACATGGTGGCAAAGCATAAACTCCTGCTGGTGTTGGCGCTTCTTGCGCCCTACCTCGCGCCGGTCCCGATCCTCGCACTCGGACTTCTCGTGTCCTTTGTGCAGGCGCTGGTGTTCACGCTCCTGACCATGCTCTATCTGTCCGGCTCCATTGAGCAGGCCCACATCGGCGGCGGCGATCACCACTAATATCGTATACCCTGGAGAAGGCGTTCCCAAAAGGGATTCTTCGGGTGGTTTCACTCCGGTCATATCCGGGCAGATTTATACAATTTTAAGAAAGGAGACGAATCTAATGAAGAAAGTTACAGCAATCATGGTACTGGTGTTCGGTCTGATGCTCATCGCCACGGCAGCATTTGCGGAGGCAACAGCAGCAGCTCCTGACGCGGGCAAGTTCGCGTTCTTCGGCACCGTTGCAGCAGCATCCGCAATCGGCATCGGGATCGCAGCGCTCGGCACCGGCATCGGCATGGGCCTCAGCGTCGGCCGCGCGGTGGAAGGTATCGCCCGCAACCCCGAAGCTTCGGGCAAGATCATGACCACGATGATCGTCGGTCTGGCTCTCATCGAGTCGCTCGCGATCTACACCCTGGTCGTGGTGCTTATCCTGCTCTACGCAAAACCCTTCGGCGTGTAAACATCGTAAGGAGAACGACGAAAAAGGACGGTTCATTGAACCGTCCTTTTTTATTTAACGTTGCACCGTATTAATTGCCAATCCTGGAACGATATCTGTCAGCCTTCAATCTGAAGTCCATCACCCGCTCGCACTACTTTCCAGGTAACGGAAGAGGTCGTCTTTTCTTGTGATAGCAGCTTCTCAGCGATTTTCGCCTCAAGCAGCCGCTCAACCGTCCGGCGCAGTTCTCTCGCGCCGAACTCCGGCTTATAGCCGTTCTCTATCAGCAGTGCTCTTACCTCGTCGTCGATCACCAGCGTGATATTATGCTGGGCCTTCATACGCTGGCAAAGCGCTATCAACATCGGCGCAAGTATCCGCTGTATGTCGTCCCTATCAAGAGCGTTGAACAATATTTTTTCGTCTATCCGGTTGAGCAGTTCAGGACGGAAGAATTGTTTCAGTTCCGGGATGTCGTCAGTCTGCGGAGCGTCGTCCTTTGCGCCGAAGCCAAGATGTTTTTTCTTGGTCGGTCTGATGTTAGAGGTCAGAATTATGATGCAGTTGCTTGCATCGACTGTCCTGCCCTTTGCATCGGTAATCCGGCCCTCATCGAACAGTTGCAGAAACAGGTCAAACACCTTGGGGTGCGCCTTCTCAACTTCATCAAGCAACAGGATCGAATAGGGCTTTGTCCGCAGCTTGCCGGTAAGCTGGCCCTCATCGTCATAGCCAGCATAGCCGGGTGGTGAACCGATCAGTTTTGACGTGCTATGCTCCTCCCGGTATTCAGACATATCCAGCCGGACCATGGCATTGTCGCTCCCGAACAGTTCATAGGCTAGAGATTTAGCGAGCTCGGTCTTGCCCACACCGGAAGGTCCAAGGAACAGCAATACCGCCAATGGGCCTTTGCGAGAAGATATGCCGCTGTAAACCATGACCAGTCGCTGCGAGACCTTGTCAATAGCCTCCGCCTGGCCAATGACGCGCTGCTTCATGCGTGCGCCAAGCCCCTGAAGGTGTGTTTTGAAGTTCCCGCTCAGATGGCCGGATATGACATCCTTGGGAATGCCGACCTTTATCGCCAGCATTTCAGCAATCGACGCTACGGTGATTGTTCCGATATTGCCTGATCGGCCAATCATGGTCAGTCGCGGGGCTTGTTCGCGCGCACCCGCCCGGTCGAGCAGATCAATAGCCTTGTCAGGCAGGCGGTGATCGCTGTCAAAGCGGATGGAAAGATCAACCGCGCTTGTGATGGCGGCATCATCTATCACACATCCATGGTGCTTTTCAAGCTTGACGCGAAGGCCTTTCAGCATCTCGATGCATTCATCCCGCGACGGCTCTTCCACTATCACTTTTTCAAACCGACGCTCGAGCGCGGGATCGGATTCAATATGTTTGCGATATTCAGCAATGGTGGTCGCGCCAATACACCGCAGGTCCCCCCTGGCAAGAGCGGGTTTGAGAATCTGTGCCGCGTCCATACCGCCACTCAGCTTGCCTGCGCCGATGAGCGTGTGAATTTCATCGATGAAGAGAACAACCTCCTTTTGCGCCGTAGCTTCCTTGATGATTTTAGTCAATCGCTCTTCAAACTCACCCCGGTACGAAGTGCCCGCCACCAGAACGCCCATGTTCAGCTCAATGATCCGGCTTCCCTTCAGGAAGTCTGGCACCTTGTTTTCCTTCACCCGCAAGGCAAGTGCTTCCACGATTGCGGTCTTGCCTACGCCCGCTTCGCCTACCAGCACCGGATTATTCTTCGTGTTTCGGGCTAAAGTCTGGACAACCTGAAGCAGCTCGTCGCGCCGACCAATAAAAGGACCGAGTTTCCCTTCTGATGCGAGCTGGCTCAAGTCACGTCCATATTTTCCAAGGACACCTTTTGGCGTGTCCTCCTGCGGACCTTCCTCGACCGGCACCTTAAACCCCTGCGCAGCCCGTTCAATAAGCAGTTTCTTCAGATCAGAAGACTTGATATTATCCGCAGTCAGGAGAGCGCCCAGTGCCGAACCCGGCTCACCAACAACAGCAGCTAGCAAGTGCAAAGCTGAAACTTCTTTGGAATCATCGGAAAGTGCAGCGGCAATCTGAAAGAATGCCTTGCATTCAGGACTGCGATGCATGACTTTTTCTGTGTGATGATTATAAGATCCTTTGCCAAGTTTTTTTCGCAGTTCACGGCGATAGGTCGTGTTATTAAGAGAAACTGAGCTGAAGACATCGTTAAGAGCGGCCCATTCGGCGCGAACTGCATTCCACTGCTTGCGTTCCAGCTTCATATCATCTGGCGCGCCCGATGCAACCTTCACCAGGCTCAATATTCCGATGACAACCTGTTCCTTCTCAATGAATTGTGATCCTGCTGCCGAAGCTTCCCGCACGGCAATCTGCCAGGCCACATCCACGGAGGTAGAAAAATTTTTCATGCAAGCTCCTTAACACCCTCTCCTTCAAGGAGAGGGCAGGGGTGAGGATGGGTCTTACGTGGATTGTACTCTCCCCCTCACCTCGTTCCTCTCCCTCGTTGGGGAGAGGATGAAAAACAAAACTCCCTCGCCCCTTGCGGGAGAGGGCTGGGGTGAGGGAGTTTCCCGAAAGCAACAATGGCAGGCACAGCAGAATATCAAATCTTTACCAGCACAACCGAAATATTGTCCCGTCCGCCCTTGTTGTTCGCGGCATCAACAAGACCTTGAGTTATATTGTTCAGATCCGCATTGTCGCACGCAATAATCGATTCGATTTCCGCATCAGTCAGCATATCCGTGAGACCATCGGAGCATAGCAGAAGCATGTCGCCGGATGCAAGTTCTATCTGCTTAATATCCGGCACTGGCGAATCGCCGACGCCGACCGCCTGGGTCAGCATATGCCACTGCTTTTCCGGTATTCGTTCACGAGGAAGCAGATTGTTCTCCAAAAGATGATCGCCCATTGTGTGGTCGCGGGTTAAGCGCTGAAGGGTATTGCTGTAGAGATATGCTCGGCTATCCCCGGCATGGCAGATGAACGCTTTGTCGTTGCGGACAACGACCTCGACGAGCGTGGTTCCCATACCCATCAGGCTGAGGTCCGTTTTTGCTTTCGCATTTACCGCGTCATGCGCTACTTTCATCGCTTCAGACAAAATACCCGGAACCTCATTGTCGGCCGCGGAGACTAATCGCTCCGTCAGGTGTGTATTAGCAGTCCTCACCGCCAATTCGCTCGCAACTTCACCAGCGTTGTGGCCACCCATGCCATCAGCTAACAGATAGATGCCCAGGCCATCATCGGCAACGATGCAATCCTCGTTGTTCTTGCGGACAAGACCTGGATTTGATAGGCTTGAGGATTTAGCGGTCATTGTTACCTTTCACCCTCTCCTTCAAGGAGAGGGCCGGGGTGAGGATGGGCCTGTTTATTCCGAAAGCGCCTTCACGAAGCTTTGCGCCGACGATGGCCGTCGCTTGGGATCTTTATCTATCGCCGCATTGATAAACCGCGATACATTCTTGTCAATCCCAGGCAAACGATTCTCAAGCGGTATCGGTTTATCGTCACCGAGAATAAATGCAATTGGATCACGGGGTTGCTGGCCATGGCGCTTCATCTCTTCGCATTCCTTCTTGCTGGGGAAGTCATAAGGAAACATACCAGTCACCGAGTAATAGAAAGCGATGCCCATAGCGTAAATATCGGAAACAGCATTAGCGTGTTTAAAATCCAAAATCTGTTCGGGTGGAGAAAACATGATTGTTCCCATCCATTCGTTTACACCTGTCAGAGTTCCACCGTGAACAAGGTAGTTCTTGGCGAGACCGAAATCGCCCAGTTTGGCGATACGTCTTCCATTTACATCCTTGGTAAGGAGTATATTCTCCGGCTTGATGTCCCGGTGGATATATCCTTTGCTATGTAAATGAGACAAGCCTTCAAGCGCCTGGCTATATATCTGGCACGCCTTTTCGATTGGCAGGATTCCTTCAAAGTTGCAATTTGCGTAATCCGTCAGGCAGCCAGCTGGTAGAAATTCCGATGCAAAGTAGTAATTGCCGGTCTCCGCAATCCCTTCATCATAAAGCCTGACCAGATTAGGATGCTGAAAACGCTGCATGATCGCAACTTCACGCTTGAACCGTTTGACCAGACTCGGATCCTGTTTGATGACCTCCTTGGTGATTTTCAGGGCCACGGCGCGCCCGGTTTTCTCATGTCGAGCAAGGAAAACCAGGCCGAACCCGCCTTCACCCAAAGAGGTGATCAGGCGATAGTCTTTGATACGCTTAACAGGGAGTTGGCCGCTGACATTCTTGTCGGCGCAGGATGGACAGAGATACAAGGCGATATGCTTCAGTTCGTCCGCTTTGCCGTCAACATCCGCAAAGGATGTAACATCGCAGCCGCATTCGTAGCAGAGGGCTTCATGGACCGGTCGTCGAGCCTGCTCATGACGGGCACGACATTTATTGCAAACGAAGTCATCCACGCACAATAGGTCTGGCCGTTTTTGTTGTGCCGGATTCGCCATCTGGCTGCCGCACTCGATGCACTGGCTGGAGCTGTCCTCATCCGCAGCCTGCTGCTTTTGTGGCGTGGCCAAGACCTCAACCATAAGGGTCGTTTCTCCGACATGAATGACATCTTGATCTTCCAGCTTGATCCGCTCATCAACCTTCTGAAATGCAGTATAGCCAAGCCTATCTTTTAGCCTCGCCGCTCGTTTGGCATATTCTGCCCTGTCATCCATCCGGCCCGTGAGGAAATAGACCTGCTTGCTGGACGGTCTGACAATAAAGGTGCCGTTCAAGCTGCCTGCATCACGGATGAAACAATCAGGAGGGTTGATTTCGAGAAGAAAATGGTTGCGGGAGACTTGAGTGTCGTCGTTGTTCAGACGAAAATGGGCCTTACTGCCCTCGTTATCGCGGCCAAGCAAAAAATTGTCCGGTTCGGCGAAATCGAACTTTTTGCCCTTCTGAGGGCCTTCTATGATAGTGAGGATGATTTGCATTAATTATCTCAATTTACAAAAGCACTTCGCGCTCAATTACTTTTCCATTTACTACCGTTCTCTCAATGCAATGACCTTTTTTCGTTTCAAACCCGCTGTCACTAGTTACATTACTTGTTATTGGATACACTTTTGAATAGTCTATCAGTTCGAGGTAAAGATCCTGTATCTGCTCCAAATATTCAGGATCGAACTTCGGGCGTCTCGCCAATATCTGATCCTTAAGGTATTTTGGATCCTTCCACATATTTGAATGATATCGACAGACAGTTCTAACAAATACATAGAATCTTTCTTTATCTTTCCAGTTCCGCGATTCAGGATGTGCACTAATCCATTGATGAAAGCTATACTCGATCGGTTTGTTTATTTTAATCAGACCCATGATTTATACCCCCAGCACTTCTTTCCCTGCACATAGATGATTTTAATAGAGTAGACAGCCCTCAACCCCGCTTACCGAGATTCTTTGCCAGCAGTTATTGGCATTGTGCGTCGGGCATCCTAGGCCAATGATTTC
Organism: Nitrospirota bacterium; assembly: GCA_043731355.1. Taxonomy (GTDB): domain Bacteria; phylum Nitrospirota; class UBA9217; order UBA9217; family UBA9217; genus GWC2-56-14. Next base: position 6,534 of record JAYTJE010000117.1, on the reverse strand, counting down.
CTCTCTAATAATTCTATTCTCTCTAAAATAGCTGCGGCAAGTTTATGTTCTGGTGCTATTTTGAGAAAGTTATTATACGAAAATATTGCATCTCGTGTTCTGTTAAGTATATCTTCTGATCTACCTTTGCCATACCATGCATCTGCATTTCTGGGGTCGATCTCAAGGGCCTTGTCATAACAAATAATTGCTTCTTGAGCCTTGCCGAGTCTGCCTAAAGCATACCCTTTGCTATACCATGCATCTGCACGTCTGGGGTTAATCTCAAGGGCCTTATCAAAACAGTCAAGTTCTTTTTGACCCTCACCAAGCCTTCCCAATGCAAAGCCTTTGTTAATCCATGGTTCAGCTCTGTTTGGGTCTATCTCAAGAGCCTTATCATAACAGGCAATCTCTGCATGACCCTTGTCAAGCCGGCCAAATATAACACCTTTGTTAAACCATGCAGCTAAATATTTCGGGTTGAATTCGAGGGCTCTATCAAAACAGTCGATTGCTTCTAGATTTTTGCCAAGCCTTCCAAGAGAAACACCTTTGTTATACCATGCCATTGCAAGTCTTGGGTCGATCACAAGAGCCTTGTCCTGACAGGCAATCGCTTCTTTATACTTGCCAAGACTTTCTAAGGATAAACCTTTATTACACAGCTCCCACGCTTCTAATTCCTTTAATTCGGGAAGTTTGACGAGTTCTCCATTAAGCTGCTTTAACAAAGCTTCAAGGTCAGCATGCAACTCCTTAAATGCCTTATATCTATTTTCCGACTTTTTTTCAAGGCATCTTAAGATTATAGAAAATAGCGGAGAGGTCAATGTCGGAACGATAGCCTCTTGATGATAATGCTTCAAAGCTGCCCAGCGATAAACGGGATTGTCTGCTTTGAAAGGCAACTTGCCGCTTGCTGCCATGCGATAGAGCACTATACCGAAACTATAGATGTCGCTTCGTTCATCACAAGCTGACAAATCATCAAACTGTTCTGGCGACATATACTCAGGAGTACCGATACTGGTGCCGATAGCTGTTTGCATTGAGACATCCATTGCGATCTTTACAGGTACTCTGCTTTGTTCAGCAATAGGCTTTTCCGCGTAAATACCAGCCAATCCAAAATCTGTAATCTTTACAATCTTGTGTTGATCAATCATAATATTGGCAGGCTTAATGTCCCTGTGCGCCTTCACGCCCCGAGAATAAGCATGCTCCATGCCGTGACAGAATTGAATCGCCCAGTGAAGGCTTTGTGCCAAGTCAGGTGGTCTGTTACTTAGAAAGCCTTCAAGTGTATTCATACCTGATTCACCGGACGCAATATGTTCCATGGCAATATAAAGCCTGCCGGATATCGAGGCTATAAAGTTTGCTCTGACAATATATGGGTGAAACTCAAGATCAATCCAGACTTGAGCTTCTTTTCGGAATCGCTCTCTGATTGCTGAATCATCAATATATTCTTCTCGGCAGGTTTTTAAAACCTACACCTTTTCGGTCTCATGCGAGTAAGCCTGATAAACAATGCCAAAACCACCTTCACCGAGAATGTCAAGCACCTCATACTCGTGGCCGATAAAATCGCCTTTTTTGAATTTTGGGTGCACTTGCACACGTCCCTTCGTTAAGTTCGTAGGCTAGTCACAACCCAACAACTTCAAATATCGTTGGGCACGTTAAAGCGACTTGCTTAATCTATAGACCCATTATTTATCAATACTTGATCGTACCAACTCGTATTCGCCATTTCCTAAAGGCTCAAGCCAGTATTCTATCCCAGCCGCAATGCTGCCTTTTCCGAGTCGAAGCATGCAATCCTCGTTATGGATCACGGCAAATCGCATAAATTGTTCATCTGGAGAATAAGGATAACCTCTATTTGCAATTTCGATTCCACTATCATTGCAACTGATTTGCATATCTCCATAAAGTATTGCGCTCACTGCACGGGAATATTCTGAACCACATCCAGGATAAAATATTCGCGTACTGATGGGTGTATGAGCCGATGTTTCTTTGTTGACCTGTGAGCGGTAGTGTAACCGCTTGCGTAATAACTTTCCGCTCTCTGGATCGACATCGTAATACAGGCCGCCAATAGGGTAAACTGCCTTCAGTACCGGAGGCATATTCCATCCTGCCATCAGAGGCACTGGCATATCTACCGTCGACAGAGCAATTACAAAAGGTACTAAAGAGCCTGACTTGCCTTTTTGAATGTCACAGCGATGTTTCTTTGCTTTCACGTCAATCGCATTTGTGACGCGAAGCAGTTCAATTCGTTCTCGCTCATCTATGAAAAACGGTTCGCTGGTTTGAACGCGTCCGTTTCCCTTGAGTTCGATTTCTGTTACAACGTCAGGGTTGCCTCCGGTGCCGGGGCCAATAACGATCGCTTCAACTTCAATTACTATGCCCGCTCTTTCACACAGAAAATCGGAACCTGCTTTCCGTTTTGTCAATTCGAAGCCACAGTTATGTAAAAACCATGCTGTTTCGAGTTCCCACCAACGCTTCGTAGTTTGGATCGGGAAATCAGATACAAAATTGTCGTCTTCGAGATGCGCCTTGCTATACCATTGCCAAATCATATTGATGTGATCGCGCACTATATCAAGCGGCCCATTTCTAAATTCGTGCACCTTCCTATAGAAGGGGTGACAATTAGCGGCAAAACTATCAAATAGATTGTTTGCTTTCCGTGTCATAGCATGCTTACCAGTGCTTTGAACCACAAGTTCGATTGCAAAGTCCCTTGTCCGAAAGAATCTTTTCATTCGGCGCCTTGATCGCCAGTTTTATCTTCCACTTCTTATGCTCGGCGATATAGACATTCCCCATGCCGCCCGACCTGATGTCTTCCACCAGATAGGTATCAAGTATTACGTCGCCACGTTGATAGACTTTGATTTTCATGGAAAAACCTTTTTCACCCCGGCGACATTCAGCCAGCACGATCTACTCCATGCCTTCCACCCCTGCCCCCGCCAGCGGGGGAGAATATTTGGGGTCGCGTCTTGAAAAGACAGTTTCTTCTATTTCAGGACCCATCTCCAAATTCTTCACTTGGGTTACCACACCTTGCGGACCGTCTTCAGGCTCTTGAGGTAATCTTCGTATTCCAGGTTCGCCACGACCCCGTATTCCGCAAGGATGTCCATCATCTTCGAGAGCGCCACGCCGGCCAGCCGCGCTGCTTTTTCCAGGGACGCCTCTCCTTTTTTATACTTTTCCACGGCGAGCATGACCCTGCCGAGATCAACAAGCTCCCGGACGGCTGTGGACATGTCTCCCCGCTCCTCCTTCGCCAGAGAAGAAAGAAATTTATAGTCGTCGTCATTGATGCGTATGCTTAAGGTTTTTGTTGCCATTTCAGCGACCTCCCCGTATCTGTTGTTCGGCATCTTCAATGATTGCCTTGCTGTATCTGCCGACTGACTGCAGCTTGTGCAGCCTTACCAGTCCCTCATCTTTTTCGATCAAGCCCTTTTCGACAGCACGTATCAGAACTGCAACAGCAGTGATGAAATCCAGCTTCAGGATCTTGCAGGCCCTGATCGCATTTCTGTCGTCCGTCGCAACGATCGAGGCTTTTTTCTCGATAGCGAGTGCCAGCGCCTCGGCCTCGCCTGCGTCGATATTGAAATCATCCGAAAACTTTTGTGCAAGCGCGGTGTTCTTGATCTTTGTCACGGTTATCTTCCCGTCTTCAATACACCTGATGATGAAACGGGTTTCTTCTCGTTCTACCGCGGTCACCTCGGACCTCACCTTTTGGGGAATGCACACGCCGTCCTGAACCTGCGAGATAAACAGGTCAAGCATATTGATTTTTGCGAGTAGAATCAGCGTCGATGCATCGAATACGATCATGGCTAATTGTATGACATTGTAGGACAGATGTCAAGAATTACGTCGGCCTTGTCATAAATCTTGATTTTACGGGCGCATTGAGCTTAAATCCTACCTTTTGACAGTAGAGGAGGAATTTGCTATTGCAACCACCGGGAATTTGCTATAATGCGCACCGGTTGCATATACGGTATCTGTCATGCATAAGGAGCCTGAATAATCATGAGCACAACAAGCAATGTCCGCGTTCGCTTCGCCCCCAGCCCGACCGGAGCGCTCCACATCGGCGGCGTCCGGACCGCCCTGTTCAACTGGTTGTTCGCCCGCCACCATGGAGGGACCTTCATCCTCCGCATTGAAGATACGGACCAGACCCGCTCAACGGACGAGTCCATCAAGATCATCCTCGACGGCTTGAAATGGGTCGGCCTCGACTGGGACGAGGGGCCCTTTCGCCAGACCGAACGGATGTCTGTCTACCAGGAACATATCGATCAACTGCTCAAGGCCGGCAAAGCCTACCGCTGCTACTGTACGCCTGAAGAGCTCGAGGTGCGAAGAAAGAAAGCCATGGCCGCGGGCAAGCCACCGAAGTACGATCGGAAGTGCCGCTCGCTTACCGAACCCGTTCCCGGAAGGACCGCGGCAGTGCGCTTCGTGTCTTCCGATGAAGGCCAGACGGTCGTGCGGGACATGATCCGCGGCGCCGTGACCTTCGAGAACCAGCAGCTCGACGACCTGATCATCCAGCGCTCCGACGGATTGCCGACCTACAATTTCGCGGTCGTGGTCGATGATGTCACCATGAAGATCAGTCATGTCATCCGCGGCGACGACCATTTGAATAACACGCCGCGTCAGATCCAGCTCTACCAGGCCTTCGGGTACGAGCCGCCGCAATTCGCGCACCTGCCCATGATCCTCGGCTCCGACAAAACCAAGCTTTCGAAACGCCATGGCGCGACCGCGGTGACCGAATACATCGACCTGGGCTATCTGCCTGAGGCGCTCGTCAATTATCTTTCGCGCCTCGGCTGGTCTTCCGGCGACCAGGAGATCTTCACGCCGCGGGAACTGATCGAGAAGTTCTCGCTCGACAGCGTGGGCAAGGCGCCGTCGGTCTTTAACGCCGAAAAACTGCTCTGGCTGAACCACCACTATATCCAGCAGGCCGACCCCGGACGGCTGGCCACCCTTCTCCTGGACCTTTTAAAGAAGGACGATGTTTTGAAGTCGGAGCCGGACCCCGAGTGGTTCAAAAAGCTCGTGAAGATCCTGATGGAGCGCAGTCATACGCTCGTGGAAATGAAGCTTGGGGCCATTCCGTTTCTCACGGACGAGATCACCATGGAAGAAAAAGCAAGAGCCAAACACCTGACGCCCGACGTGGCCCCGCTGCTCACCGAGCTTGCAGCACGTCTCAGGACGACCGACCCCTTTACGCACGATGAGCTCGAAAAGGTCTTTAACGCCATCGTCACCGAAAAAGCCATCAAGCTCGGGAAGCTCGCCCAGCCGGTGCGCGTGGCACTGACCGGCGGCACGGTCAGCCCCGGCATTTACGAGGTGATCGAAGTCATGGGTAAAGACAAGACCATACAGCGAATCGAAGCGGCGATCGGCCTGGCAAAATAACCAAAAGAACAATGGAGCAAAAACCTTTCATAGCCATCACCATGGGCGATCCGGTCGGCGTCGGGCCGGAGATCATCTCCAAGGTGATCGACAGCGGCGAACTGCTCTTGCTTTGCAGACCCGTCGTGATCGGTGATGCCGGCGTGATGAAAAAGTGCATCGCGGAGCAGCGGCTTTCGCTCGCGGTCCGTGGCATTGCATCGCTCGCGGACGCAGACCCAGCTCCGGGCAGGCTCGATGTGCTGGACCTGCGAAACGTGGACCTTGCGACCCATGCCTGGGGAAAACCGAACGCGACATCGGGCACGGCAGTGGTCGAGTATATTAAAAAAGCGGTTGCTCTGGCTTTAGAGAACGAAGTTGCAGCCATCGTGACCGCGCCGATCAGCAAGGAAATGATGAATGCCGCGGGGCATCACTACGCGGGCCATACCGAACTGCTGGCCGAGCTTACGAACACGAGGGATTACGGCATGTTCTTCGTGGGCGGCGGGCTGCGCGTGATCCTGACGACCATCCATGTGGCGCTCAAGGATGTTCCCCGCCTTATCACGCAAACAACGGTCCTGAAGACGCTTCGCCTGGCACACCAGGCCATGCGGTCCATCGGCATGGACAACCCCCGCATCGGGGTGGCCGCGCTGAACCCGCACGCGGGTGAGGGGCGGCTCTTCGGCTCCGAGGAGCATGACGAGATCCTCCCGGCCATAATCAGGGCGCGGGAAGAAGGCATCGACGCAAGCGACCCGCTCCCCGCCGACACCTTGTTCTACAAGGCGCGCAACAATTACTACGACATCGTTGTTGCCATGTACCACGACCAGGGGCTTGCCCCGCTCAAGATGCTCGCCTTCGGAAATGCCGTTAATGTTACCGTGGGGCTGCCGATCATCCGCACCTCCGTGGACCACGGCACCGCCTACGATATCGCCGGCAAGGGCTGCGCCGATCCAACAAGCCTGCTCGAAGCCGTAAAGCTTGCTGTCGTCATGAGCGCCAACCGAGAACGGGTTCGCCAGGAGAGACCATGAGCCCTCAGTCCCGACCAATGCTTAC
>JAYTJE010000116.1:0-6198 GCA_043731355.1 Nitrospirota bacterium | reverse complement strand
AATTGATAGACGAACCCGAGTTTGTCATTTCTCAATTTTGAAAGCTTCCGGTCGTCATAGTCCCGGATATTCGTCCCGTCTATGACCACGGCCCCCTGGTCGGGCTTCGCTATTCCGCCGATCAGGCTCAGCAGGGTGCTCTTGCCGCTCCCCGAGTGGCCGACGATGGACACGAAGTCCCCCTGGTTAATGGACAGGGTGGTTGGCAGGACAGCATTGATGGTCCGGCCGGATACTCTATATGTTTTTGAGAGGTCTTTCAGCTCGATCATGAGTTTCCTTCCTTCTGCTTTACTCCCTTTTCATCATTCCATCGAAGTCCAGCGCATTCCCAAACTCCGCGCTTTCCGGCTTTGCTTTAAATGCGGCGATGCCCCAGCCCATGGGCGTTTGAAACTTTTTGGCGGAATGAACGTAGTAGGCCTGCCGGGCCTTGATCCAGTCGCCGGTCTTGTAATCCCTTACCTGGGCTTCGGTTGCCGCGGCCGGGTGTGTTTTCAGATAGGCGAAAAGATCGCCGATATCGCAGAAATGCAGGGTTTGCTTCTCCTGAGCAGTCCTGGCAATGAACTTTGAGCTGAGGTCGACGCCCATGCCGCACTGTGCGCAGGGCGTCATCTCGGCGGATGCGGAAAGGGAACAGAGGAGTACAATTGCCAACCCCGAAAAAAACAGTTTCACCGAGCGTCTCATGCCTTATCTCCTTTTAGCATCGATCTCTTTTTTCAGCGCAAGGGCGTATTCTTCGTCCCGGTCTTTGAGGACCGCATACTGCTGCAGCGCTTCCTTCTGTTTTCCGGCTTTGACGAAGGCCATGCCGAGATTGAAACGGGCAGCATTATAGCCCGGCCTCATGGAGACAGCTTTTTTCAGCGCTGTTATCTGCTGGTCTGTTTTTCCGAGTTTGCCATAGGCGTAGGCGAGGTTGTTATAGATCATGGGCTGGTTGTGAAGAATTTTGGCTGCTTTAGTGAAGCTCTCCACCGCCTCCTGATACTTTTCTATCCTGTTGCAGGCGGTCCCCATTTTGAACCAGGCATAGCCCATGTCCGGTTTGATGGCAACGACTTTGCGCAGCGTGTCGATCTCTTCCTGGAACAGGCTGGCGCGCTCATACTGTTCGGCAAGATTGAACAATGCTTCAGCGTCTTGCGGATTGTTCTGGAGTTGTTCCCGCAAAAGCTGGATGGCGTTCTTCTGCTCCGGCGCCGCCGCAATGGGTTTGTCCGCCTCCCGGGAACAGGAAAACAGGATACTGGTCAGCAGCAGGGCAATCGTGAAGAGATATCTCATTCCGCGCTCCTTATGGCTTCGTAGGGTTCGGTCCTGATGATGGCGAGGGCCGGCAGCAACGCTGAGAGCAGACCGGTAAGGATGGAGAGGGAAATGGCTCCCACAGTCAGGACGATCAGCTCAGGCGTTGAGGGAAACAGGTAGGGGAGTTTCAGGTAATGGAGCAGCAGGCTCTTGATGCTCATGAGCAGTCCGAAGCCGAGCAGGACACCCGCTGACCCGCCCGCGGCGGAAAGCAATGAGGCTTCGGTAAGAACGATAGAAGCAATATGTCCCTGGTTCGCCCCCATGGCGCGCAGGAGGCCGATCTCCCTCCGGCGTTCGTTTACGATCATATAGAAGGCAAAAGCCATGATCAACAGGACGATGAACCAGAGTATGACGCTGATGATGACAATGGTGTGGATGAGGCCGGAAAGCTGTTTGCGCACGGTGCTGATGACGGTGTCGGAGGTGAGCGCTTTGACGCCGGTGACGTCGTGTTCGATCCTGATGGCGACGCGGTCTGGCGTGAAGTCTTCGCTGACCTGGACCAGAACGGTGGAAACCTGGTCCCGCCGGACTTCAAGCGGCTGGAGCGCTTTTAATTTTGACGTTTCAGCCATGGTGTAGGCGGAGTCAAGGCTCATGAACCCGGTGCGGTCGAAGAAATCCATACCCGTTGGTTCCATGGTCCCCACCACAGTAAACGTCGTGCCGAAGAAGGGGATATGGTCGCCGGTGACGACCGGGAGCTCCCTGCCGGTGATGAGCTCGTTGGGTCCCAGCTGCCGGTTCAGATGTTTTTCGAGCCAGGGCTTAACGGTAAAGTCGGTTTCGGGGTCGAAGGCAACGAGAAAGACATCAACATTAAAGCAGCAGGAGAAACTCGACGGTTTGAGAAAGAGCTGCGGGGTTGCGGTTTTGACCCCTTCAATTGTTCTTACCTGATCGAGCACTGACCGGTCCATAAGGAATTGCGTGGGTTCTCCGGACAAAAGCGCGGCTTTGGCTTTTATTTCCGCGGCTGCCGGCACGACCAGGATGTCCGCTCCGAGGCGGTAGGTGCCGAGCTTCAGCGCATTGTTGATGCTTTTCAGAAAGAGGGTCGCGGTAAACAGCGTCCCCGACACCACGGCAACAATGGCAAAGAGAAGCCAGGTCCGCGTGAGCTTCCGCTTCAGGTTCTTCAGCGCTACATAAGGGATATTCATAATGATGGCGTGGTTTTCCTTTGGCAGTGAAATAAGCGGCAGCGCAAAATAAAAAACCGGAGAGCGGGTCATTCCCCGCCCTCCGGCGTTACCCTACACTATGTCATAGTATACGATTTATTTCTTCCAGTCAATAGCCATGCCGCACAGGAGCGGTGCGCCGTCGTCGATCGTTACCGTCACGCCGGCTGCCTTGTGGCAGCTGGAGCAGACGGACACGGTCTTCACGATCTTGCGAGAAGCTACATCCATCACCGCGACGGAGCCGTCCTTGTTCGTGTAATCACGGCCGCTGATAAGCGCGGTCTTGCCGTCAGGAGAGAATTTCACATCATGGGTCCTGAGCGTGTCGGGAAGAACGATCTTCTCCACGATCTTGTCGGTCTTTGTGTCGATCACGATGATCTGTGACTTATGCGTGCCGGGCTTGAGGCCTGGATCGAATTCATTTGCAGCGGCCACCCACACCTGCTTGCCGTCGTTGGTCATGCGGAGCTGGTGGAGGAAGGTCATTTCGGGATCGGTGATTTCCTTGATCGTCTTTTTCGTCTTCCAGTCGATTACGAAAACCTTGCCCTGGGGCATGTCGGAGACATAGGCTTTGTCACGGTTCTTGGTCCAGGCGATGCCGCACACTGCCATGCCAACCGGCATTTTGTCAACGGTCTTCAGGCCCTTCGGGTCGAAAACATAGACATTTCCGTCGGCCATGTCTTCAAGATAGATGTTGCCGTCAGGACCGACAACAGCGTCGCAGAACTTCTTGCCGACAACGATGGGCGCGGATTTCTTCCCGGTCTTCATGTCGTACGTTACCACGCTGCCGTTCAGGAGGCCGACATACAGGATATTGTTGATGAGCGTACTGCCGTGTGAACCGCCGGCTTTCTTTACCGCGGCAAAGTCCATGCCGGCGATCTTGCCTTCCATCTCGGAGCCAGCTTCGGTGATGACGATGCGGTCCTTTTCGATGTCCGTGGGTTCTTTCCAGGTGGCCATGTCAACGACCGCGAGATGTCCGCCATGTCCGGAAATGTAAACGGTGCCCTTCAGTTCGTTTGCTGCCTGCACTGCCACGACAAGACCGAAGATGCTGAGACCAACGAGCAATACTATGAGACTTTTCTTCATCATGATTCCTCCCCGTTTTATAGTCCTGGACACGGTAGGCGCCCAGGTGATTCATGCGTGTTGTGTGATTTTTATCCTTTTTGTAGTTATCAGTTTACGTCCAAAATTCTACAGTGTCAACATCAAATTATAGCTTTATACTTTCGATTTACACGGATTTAGGGCAGGTCTTAGTTTCAGAGTTTGTAAACTACTGTTATGGGAGACCGCTGGAGAGAGACGAAATGAAAAACAGAATGCCCGCCGCCACGGGGCGGAGGGCATAAGCGTGGGCTCAAGTTGATAAGGAGTTGTTTAGCTGACTTTCTTATTGACTTTGCCGGAGCGGATGCAGCGCGTACAGGCATGGACACGAACACTGCCGCCATGGGCGCCCACGGACTTGACACTCTGCACATTCGGCTTGGAAACCTTCTTGCTTCTGTTGTTCGCATGGCTCACTTTGTTGCCGCTGAGCCTGCTTTTGCCGCAAATATCGCATTTACCTGCCACGTGAATGTTCCTCCATAGATGAAAATGATTGCTCGAAAGAGAGCTAACTTACCATAAGAACAGGGTGTTTGCAAGGAAATAATTATTTCCTGATCATAAAAAAAGTTGATTGCCTGAGGGCAGTCCGGTTTGCCGCCAGAAAGCGACACCCGAAAAGAGAGGACACGCGCCTGGCCGACAGCGCTCTTTTCTCGACAAAATCCTTAAAATATTCTACTATTGTCCACAGCATTGCCTATGGACGATATCAAAACCATCATTGAGAGAATAGGGAAGCCGCTGGGGTTCGCGGCGCGGGATAACTTTGCCCATATCCGGAGCCTGATGGCGCTGGAGCGGTTCATGCAGGCGCAAATAGAAGCCTTGAAGCGCTGTTCCGTGGAGCCTTCCGTTATTCAGCATTTCGAAGCGCTGTTTGCCGGATTCGACAGGCTGCCCGATGATCAGAAGAAAGAGCGCGTCCTCAAGGCAACCGCAATGCTCGGTGCGCTCGTGCCGGGCCGCATTGCCCCCGCCCCGATGACGGTCATAAAGCCGCAAATCAGGCCGTCTCCGCTTTCAACAGATACTACTGTCACGCCAATCGCCTTGGACACTCCCATTCAATTCTGCAAAGGCATCGGCCCCAAAAAGGCCGACCTGCTCAGGAAGCTCGGCATCACTACGGTAGAAGACGCGCTGTTTTACATCCCCTGGCGCTATGAGGACCGCGGCAATCTGAAAAAGATCGGAAGGCTCAGCATCGGCTCGTATGAGACCGTGATGGGGGAAGTGATCTCCGCGGAAGTGGTCGAGACCAAACGAAAGTGGGTGAAGGTCTTCGAGCTTCTGATCAGGGACCAGAGCGGCATGCTCGTCGGCTCCTGGTACAACCAGGCTTTTATGAAAAAATCGTTCAGGACGGGACAGAAGGTGGTCCTTTCCGGCATCGTCAAGTCCAATCCCTATCGGGGCGGTCTGCCGCGGATCGACAACCCCGAGTACGAGATCATGGATGACAGCGAAGCGGACAGCCTGATCCATGCAGGCAGGACGGTCCCGATCTACCACACGACGTCCGGCCTGTCCGTGCGGTATTTGCGCAGCATGATGAAAACCGTCATCGATTCCTGCGGCAGCGCCATGCCCGACATTCTGCCGGGCCGCCTGATACATAAATACTCGCTGTTGTCCGCTGCCGAGGCCGTTGCCGAAGTCCACTTTCCTGAACAGGAAAAGGACATTACGGTGCTGAACCGCGGCGAGAGCGCGGCTCATCGCAGGATGAGCTTTGAGGAGCTCTTTACGCTGGAGCTGGGGCTCGCGCTCAGGAAACAGGGGCTCGGAGCTGCAAAGAAAGGCATTGCGTTTAAACCGGCCGACAAGCTCGAATCCGCGCTCCGGGCGAAGCTGCCCTATCAATTAACCGCTGCCCAGGAACGGGTGCTCGCCGAGATCAAGAAGGACATGACCGGCGACCGGCCCATGAACCGGCTGGTGCAGGGCGATGTGGGCTGCGGCAAGACCATCGTCGCCATGGTCGCAGCGCTTATGGCGGTGGAGAACGGCTGCCAGGCCTGTCTCATGGCGCCCACGGAGATCCTGGCGGCGCAGCACTACCAGACTATCGAGGCGCTGGCACAGCCCCTTGGCGTCACGGTGCGCCAGCTTGCGGGCGGGCTCAGGAAAAAGGCGAAGGAAACGGTCCTGGCCGAGCTCGCTTCCGGCGTTGCCAGCATCGTGGTCGGCACACACGCGCTTATCGAACAGCAGGTGCAGTTCAAACGCCTGGGCCTTGCCATTATTGACGAGCAGCACCGCTTCGGCGTGATGCAGCGGGCGGCGTTGCGGGAGAAAGGGGCGCAAGCAGCACACACGCCGCACATGCTGGTGATGACGGCGACCCCGATCCCACGCACCCTGGCGCTGACGCTGTACGGCGACCTCGATATCTCAGTGATCGACGAGATGCCGCCGGGACGACAACAGATCAAGACGACCTGGGTGGGGCCTGACGAGCGCGGGGACGCCGAGCGATTCGTGCGCGCGGAGATCGAGAAAGGGCGGCAGGCGTTCATCATCTGCCCGCTCGTCGAAGAGTCGGAGACGC
>JAYTJE010000115.1:0-15884 GCA_043731355.1 Nitrospirota bacterium | reverse complement strand
TGTGCTCCTTTTGCTTGTTCGTTTAAGTGGCGCCAATACTAACACATCGCACCACCTAAATTCACCTGCAAAAGTTGCACTTCGAAGTTGAATCCGCGTTTGCAATTGTTCGCATTTTCGGCGTAACTGCACTGCTCGTTTGCCGCTTTCCGTTTGACAACACGGGAGGGATGGTTTATTATCGCCGTCAGCAGTTTAGAGAAAGGAACACATGCAGACCATAGCATCTCTCAAAGAAGGCGACTGGGTGGAAGAAGTTTACCTGGCAACGACAAAACAGGTTTCAACCGCCAAAAATGGGGTCACCTATCTTTCGATCAAGCTCTCCGACAAGACCGGCGAGATCGACGGCAGGCTGTGGGACAACGCCGATGAAGTTGCCGGCAGGTTTGAACGCGAGGATTTTGTAAAAATCAAGGGCATCGCGGCGAACTACCAGGGCTCCATGCAGATCAAGATGAAAACCCTGGAGAAGGTTGATGATTCCCGCGTCGATATCGCCAATTTTCTTCTGACTTCGAAACGCAATATCGATGAGATGGTGGCGGAACTCCAGGCCGCTGCAGCCGGCGTCACCAATCCCTATCTGAAACAGCTTATGAATTCCTTTTTGAGCGATCAGACTTTCATGGCTCTGCTCAGGCGCACACCGGCGGCAAAGGCGCTGCATCATAATTTCGTCGGCGGGCTGCTGGAGCATCTTCTGGAGCTGATCTCCTTGTCGCGCGACGTGGCAAAGCATTTTCCTTCCATCGACGGCGACCTGCTTACCGCAGGCGCTTTTCTCCATGACATCGGCAAGGTCCGCGAGCTGTCTGTTCGGAAATCCATCGAATATACGACCGAAGGAAGGCTTATCGGTCATATCTCACTGGGCTATGAGATGCTGGTTGAAAAGATCCGCACGATCCCCGGGTTCCCGGCGGAGCTCACGATGCTGCTGAAGCATATCATGCTGTCACACCATGGCGAGTATGAGTTCGGATCGCCCAAGCGCCCCAAGATCCAGGAAGCGGTGGTCATTCACTATCTTGACGACCTTTCTGCCAAGATCACTAATTTTCAATCCACGCTGCAGAAGGAAAATATCGTTGAGGGCGGCTGGACCGGTTTTAATAAAATGCACGATCGCTATCTGTACCGCAAGGCAAATTATGCGGAAGCGGAGGCCCAAGTGCCGGAACAGGACCAGGCGGATACCTCCGCAGCTGCTGCCGGACCGAACAATGAGCAGCGGGGAACAAAAAACGGAAAGACGTTGTCGGGGAAATTGCCGTTATAAATCACGGATTCAAAATTCAAGACTCAAAATTCAAGACTCAAAATTCAAGATTCAAGACTCAAGATTCAAAACGATTGGGGTCATTATGCTGGGTGTATTTAAAAGTCTGAGCGAGGGGCTGGCAAAGACCAGAAAAAATATTGCCGATAAGCTCGGCACACTTATCCTCGGCCAGAAGATCGACGAGGAGTTTCTGGAAGGACTGGAAGAAGCGCTGATCGCGTCGGACGTGGGTGCTGAGACCTCCTCCTTTGTGTTAAAGGACCTGACGGAGCGGTTTAAACGCCAGGAACTTTCAACGCCTGACCAGGTGCGAGAGCGCCTCAAGCGCATTCTTTTTGAGCTCCTGTCATCGACTTCGTCGAAGTTCCTGGTTGCCGCTTCACCGTCGGTGGTCCTGGTGATCGGCGTGAACGGCACGGGCAAGACCACCACCATCGGCAAGCTGGCGCGCCTGCTGCAAGCGCAGGGCAAACAGGTAATGCTGGCGGCGGGAGATACCTTCCGGGCCGCGGCGTCCGAGCAGCTTTCCATCTGGGGGGAACGGGCAGGCATACCGGTGATCAAACATCAGGAAGGGGCCGATCCGAGCGCGGTTGTGTTTGATGCCGTTGCAGCCGCCAAGGCCCGGTCTGTGGACGTGCTTATCGTGGACACGGCCGGCAGGCTGCATACGAAATCTAATCTTATGGAAGAGCTCAAAAAAGTGAAGCGCATCGTATCGCGCGAACTGCCGGGTGCGCCCCATGAGACGCTGCTGGTCCTGGACGGCAATACGGGCCAGAACGCCCTGGTCCAGGCACGGATGTTCCATGAAGCGATCGGCGTAACCGGCATCGTGCTCACGAAGCTCGATGGGACGTCGAAGGGCGGCATTGTTTTTGCCATCAACAAGGAACTGGGGATTCCGGTGAAGTTCGTGGGCATCGGCGAAGCCATTGAAGATTTGCGTGAGTTCGAACCAAGGGAATTTGTGGACGCGCTGTTGTAAGAGCAAAAAGCGTGAATACCATGCAAAGCGTACAGGTGGAAATACTCGGTCAGCTCTACAGCATCAAAGGGATGGAGGACCATGCCTATATCCGGGAGCTGGCCGCCTTTTGCGATGCGAAAATGAGAGAGGTCCAAAAGGGGACCGGCACGGCGGATGCTCATCGCGTCGCTATTCTGGCCGCCCTTACCATCTCGGATGAGCTGTTTAGCCTGCGGCGGCGGTACCGAACCCTCGAAGAATCAGCTGAACATGCGACCACAAGATTGCTGGAAATTACCGGGAAGGAAAAAGACGCCACATAACCGTCCAATTTCGGGGTAATTTCGGGGTAATCCTATCACTTACAGCGCCTAACCTACTGCAAAAAAACGATATTCTCTTGTCCGCGCTAAAACCTCATTTTATTTTATTCTTGCCATTTTTTTTCTATTCTGGTATATACATGACAGCACTATAAAGTAATCCCCTGCTTTGCGCGTGATGGGTAAACTTGTTCCTCGTGAAAATATTAAAACGGGAGCTTACCTCGGAGCGTGTGTGCATGCCCAGACAAGACTGGGAAGCCTGATCGGACCGATAGGGCGCCCACCTGGTTACGACCAGGATCAAGTTAATCTGCACGGCAAAAGCGGGGGTTTTAAAAAGTTTTTCTTTCGTGTTTAACAGCGCTTGAAAGGACCGGTAAGTAAGGAAGGCTCCGGCGCTTGTGATAGTACTGTATCAGCGGATAAAGCGGTATGCAGGATATCGGATTAAAACCGGTATGTTGAAACCGCGATGACATTGAGCACTGCACCAGATCATAGCGTCAGTTCAAGGAAACGATATTGCGAAACGTGGGATTTCTTATTTTTACCTATAGTTATGCAAAGGCTGTCATGAGCGACAACTCTTCTGGATGCGAAACAGTGGATAGCCAGCAGAGGGTTGCTTCTCGACGGAATGAACAGGTACCCTCTCCTTTGCCTGCTGATATTCCACATTCCGTACGATCCTGATCTGGCACGGTCTGGTCTCCGCCGCTATCGCTTGCCCGCGCAAGCCCTCCTGAAACAACACGGTGGGCCTCAAAAACCTCACAAAAAATAAAAAGCCGTTAACGGCTGAGCTCGAGCAAGCAAAGGCGCCGCTTGCCTGGAGAATGCGCCCCCGCGACCTTTCCGAGTACGTGGGGCAGGACCATATTCTCGGCCCGGGCAAACTGTTGCGCCGCGCCATCGAGGCCGGCCGTTTCATGTCGCTCATCCTCTATGGCCCTCCCGGGACCGGCAAGACCGCGCTCGCTCATCTGATCGCTGCGCGGGGCCACGCCCGCTTCGTGTCTCTCAATGCCGTTACCGCGGGTGTCGCTGATATCCGGCGAGTGACGCAGGAAGCCTCGCTTGAGCACGGCCAGAGCAGCGCCCGTACGGTCCTCTTTATCGACGAGATCCACCGGTTCACGCGCGTCCAGCAGGACGCGCTGCTGCCCGATGTGGAGCGGGGAGTTATCACGCTCATCGGCGCGTCAACGGCAAATCCTTTTTTTGCGATCATCCCGGCGCTTTCCTCCCGTTCCCAGATCTTCGAGTTCAAGCCCCTGCAGCACAAGGACATTCAGTCCATCATCATGCGAGCTCTTGGCGATGCGGAGCGGGGACTGGGGAACCTGTCCGTGAACCTGACGCCTGAAGCTCTGGACCAGCTCGTTGCCCGGGCGAACGGCGACGCCCGCCGTGCGCTCAACGCGCTCGAATTGGGTGTGCTGTCCACCGCGCCGGGCCCGGACGGGACGGTGCTGTACGATCTCCAGACTGCCGAGGAATCCATCCAGCAAAAAGCGCTCGCCTATGACGAGGACGAGCACTACGATACCATCTCTGCCTTCATTAAAAGCATGCGCGGGAGCGATCCGGACGCAACGCTCTACTGGATGGCCAAAAT
The DNA here is from genome assembly GCA_043731355.1 of Nitrospirota bacterium. Taxonomy (GTDB): domain Bacteria; phylum Nitrospirota; class UBA9217; order UBA9217; family UBA9217; genus GWC2-56-14. Next base: position 11,685 of record JAYTJE010000115.1, on the reverse strand, counting down.
GCTCCACGCCGGCGAGGACCCGCTGTTCATTGCGCGCAGGATCATGATCGCCGCAAGCGAAGACGTGGGGAACGCCGACCCGCGGGCGCTCTTTGTGGCCACCTCCGCCTGCCAGGCGCTGGAGCGGATCGGCATGCCCGAGGGACGGCTGCCGCTGGCCCAGGCCGCGGTCTATGTTGCCGCTGCGCCCAAGAGCAATGCCTCCTACCTTGCCATCAACCGGGCGATGCAAGACATCGAGAACAACGTCCTGCTGCCGGTGCCGGACCACCTGAAGGACGCTCACTACCGGGGCGCGGCACGGCTCGGCAGGGGCAAAGGTTACCAGTATCCGCATGATCACCCTGGCCACTACGTGGCCCAGGATTACCTCCCGCGGAAGCGGGAATATTACCAGCCCACCGAGCAAGGCGAAGAGAAACGGATCAAGGAACGCCTTGCCGGGCTGAAGAAGAGACACCAGGAGGAACGAGCATGATAGAGTATTATATTGCCATATTGATCGCGGGACTTGCCGCGGGCTTCGGCCTCGGCCTGATGATCAAAGGAAAATCCGCGGCAGGAAAGATCAAGGATGCGGAATCCGAATCGTCCCGCATTATCGCGAACGCGGAGCGCGAGGCCGAGACCAAGCGCAAGGAAGCCGTGCTGGAGGTCAAGGACAAACTGTATCAGGCGCGCGCCGATTTCGAAAAGGAGAACCGCGACAAACGGCAGGAACTTCAGAACCAGGAACGGCGGCTGACCCAGAAGGAAGAGCACCTTGAAAAAAAGATCGACGTGGTGGACAAACGGGAGGCAGAGGCAATCCGCCGCGAACGCGAGCTTGTGGCGCGGGAAAAGGCCGCTATCGAAAAGGAAGAGCGTTTTGACAAGGGGCTCCGGGAACAGCGCGAGCTGCTTGAAAAGATCGCGGGCATGACCGGTGAAGAAGCGAAGCGCCAGCTCATGCAGACCATGGAGGACGAGGCAAAGTACGAGGCGGCCAAGAGCATCAAACGCATCGAGGACGAAGCCAAGGACGAGGCCGACAAAAAATCCAAGAACATCATCAGCCTGGCCATCCAGCGGTACGCCAGCGACTATGTGGCGGAGGCCACCGTCTCGGTGGTGAATCTCCCCAACGACGAAATGAAAGGCCGGATCATCGGACGCGAAGGACGGAACATCCGTGCGCTCGAAGCGGCCACCGGCATCGATCTTATCATCGACGATACGCCCGAGGCGGTCATCCTTTCCTGCTATGACCCGCTCCGCAGAGAAATTGCGAAGCTTACCATCGAACGGCTGATCCTGGACGGCCGCATTCACCCGGCGCGCATCGAGGAGATCGCGGAAAAGGTCAAGAAGGACCTGGATATCACCATGAAGGACGAGGGCGAGAAGGCGGCCTTCGACCTGGGGCTCCACAATATCCACCCCGAGATCATCAAGCTCCTGGGGAGGCTCAGGTTCCGGACGAGCTACGGCCAGAACGTGCTCATGCATTCGCGCGAAGTCGCCTACTTTGCCGGCATCATGGCGGCTGAGTGCGGCGTGGACCAGAAGCTGGCGCGGCGCGCAGGTCTGCTCCATGACCTCGGGAAGGCGATCGACCATGAGGTCGAAGGCACCCACCCGCAGATCGGCGGAGACCTGGCCAAGAAGTACGGCGAGAACCCCAAGGTCATCAATGCCATCATGACGCACCACGGCGACGGCGAACCGAACTGCGTCGAGTCCGTGCTCGTGGCGGCGGCGGACGCATTGTCGGCGGGAAGACCCGGCGTCCGGCGTGAGACCCTTGAAAGCTACCTCAAACGGCTTGAGCAGCTCGAAACAGCGGCCAATTCCTTCAAGGGCGTGGAAAAATCCTACGCCATCCAGGCCGGCCGCGAGATCCGCATCATCGTGAAGCCCGAAGATCTCTCGGACGCTCATTCGGCTCAGCTTTCACGCGACATTGCCAAGAAGATCGAGACCGAGATGTCCTATCCCGGCCAGATCAAAGTGACCGTGGTCCGCGAGAGCAGGTATGTGGAGTACGCGAAGTAATGAGACAGTAGACAGTAGACAGTAAACAGTAGACAGTAAACAGTAAACAGGGGAGATTCAACCCCTACTGACTACTTGCTTCTGGAGGTTTAGTGAAGGTCCTTTTCATCGGCGATATCATCGGCGAGCCGGGCCGGAAAATGGTGCGGGCCCAGCTCCGCGGGCTCATGGACGCGCATCGTCCTGATTTGGTCGTTGCCAACGGCGAAAATTCCGCCGGCGGATTCGGCATTACCGCGGAGATCGCTGATGAGCTGTTCTTTATGGGGATAGATGTGCTTACCTCGGGCAATCATGTCTGGGATAAAAAAGAGATTCTGTCCTATCTTGACAAACAGGACCGTCTCCTCAGGCCCGCCAACTATCCCGCAGGCAGTCCCGGGGTGGGGAGTGTGGTGGTTTCCACGCCCGGAGCGGGCAAGGCTGCGGTCCTGAACCTTGAAGGGCGAGTTTTTATGTCGAACCTGGACGATCCCTTCCGGGTCGCTGAACGTGAGATAGAGCGGTTGAAAAAAGAAACCCCAATCGTGTTCATCGATTTCCATGCCGAGGCCACATCAGAAAAGATCGCTCTCGCCTGGCATATCGATGGCAAGGCCAGCGCTCTCGTCGGCACCCATACCCATGTTCAGACCGCGGACGAGCGTATCCTGCCAGGTGGAACGGCCTTCATTACCGATGTGGGAATGACCGGACCGACCGACTCGGTCATCGGAGTGCGAAAAGAACAGGCCATCGCGCGTTTTTTATACCAGACGCCGCACCGGTTCGAGATACCCAAGGGTCCGGTACATTTGAACGCGGTTCTGATTTCTATCGATGAAACGACCGGGAAGGCGAACAGTATCGAACGGATCCATATTAAGTCATAACGGATTGCGCTGTAAAGATGTGGGCAGTAAATCCGCAATCCGAAATCCGCAATCCGAAATATGAAATCTCACATCATCACCGTCACGCAGCTTACCGCGCAGATCAAGGACCTTCTGGAAGGCTCCTTTCCTGATGTGTGGGTCGAGGGAGAGATCTCGAACCTCAGCATCCCCCAGTCGGGACACTCCTATTTCACCTTAAAGGACCAGCAAAGCCAGGTCCGTGCGGTCTTGTTCCGTTCGTCGCAGCGCTTTCTCAAATTCACGCTTCAGCACGGCATTCAGGTGGTCTGCCGCGGAAGGGTGGGAGTGTATGAGCCTCGCGGAGAATATCAGCTTATTCTCGAATACATCGAACCGAAGGGGATCGGCGCGCTCCAACTTGCCTTTGAACAGCTTAAAGCAAAGCTTGAGAAGGAAGGGCTGTTCGATCTGGAGCGCAAAAGGGGACTTCCGCTCCTGCCGCGGCGCATTGGCATCATCACCTCGCCGACGGGCGCCGCGATCCGCGACATGCTGCGGGTCATCAAGCGCCGCCATCCGAGGATGCATATTATCATTTATCCCGTTCCGGTGCAGGGGCCGGACGCCGCTCCTTCAATCGTGGAAGCACTCAGGCACTTCAACCGGGAAGGCAGCGTCGATGTGGTGATCGCAGGACGCGGCGGCGGTTCCCTGGAGGACCTCTGGGCTTTTAATGAAGAATCGGTGGCGCGCGCGATCCATGCTTCAGCGATCCCGGTTATCTCCGCAGTGGGCCACGAAACTGACTATACGATATCGGATTTCGTCTCGGACCTGCGCGCTCCAACGCCTTCGGCCGCGGCCGAGATGGTGGTGGAGAGCGAACACCGGTTCCGCGAGCTGGTCGGGTCGCTCGAAACCGGGCTCATGCGGGCCATGCGGCAACGGCTCGAACTTCGCCGTTCCTCGCTTCGCGAGTGTCTGCGGGTGCTCCGGGACCCGCGACGGATGCTCGAGCAGTACACGCAGCGCATTGACGAACTGACCAACAGGCTTGCTCCCGGACTGAACCAATATCTCCGGAGGGACCGAGCGCGGCTTCTGTCGCTCACGTCAGCGCTCGATCATTTGAACCCGCTCAGTATTCTCTCCCGGGGATACAGCATTACGAAGGAGCTTCCCTCCGGCAGGATACTGAAGGACGCTTCAACGATCGCTCCCGGAGCTTTGCTTTCCACCAGGTTTCATCAGGGAGAGGTGGTTTCCCGAGTGGAAAAGATCACCTGATCTTCTCCACGCGGCACGCGCGCAAGCACTGTTCAAGGCTGCGTGAACATGCATTTCCTCTTTTGACACTCCCCCTGTCTTGTGGTACTCTAAACCATGGCAAAAGAAGCTGCTCATCAAGATGCGTTGTCGCCGGAGATCCAGGATGTCATGAGAAGCCTGATCACGGCGATCAGAGCGGTAAAACTCTATCCTCCCAATAATCCCATCTATTCGCAATCCGTCTCAAAAGCCTGCGAGCTCCTGTCCCATTTTTTCGAAACCGCTCCTGAATACCAGGTAGGGGTCCACAAGACCTTTTTTACCTATGGTACGACGCCCTTTGGAAAGGATGCCGCGCTCAACAAAGCCATTGCGCAGGACCTGTTCGCGAAGGAGATACGCGAGCTCGCTTTCAGCGAGGGGCTCCTCGAAGAGGAACTGATGGTCCTTTTGAAGGCCCTTGCCCTCTCTTCGGAGGAAATGGCCATGAAGAGCGGCGTCTCCTCGGTCCTGTGGGAGTTTGGCGCGACGCATATCAAGGTCGTTGAGTCAGGGCTTGACGAGGTCATTACGACCAAGACCGAACAGGGATGGGACCAGCCTGCCAAAGCCTCGGCCGAGGCCGGAGGAAAAGCAGGGGAGAAGAAGGCGTCGCTCTTCTCCGGCCGCACCCTGGTCCTGGGGACCCTGATGGCCGACCCGGAAGGGTTCGGCGCGAGCATGCTTGAGCTTGCCCGGCAGACGCGCGGGGAAAATGAAAGCGTGGAGGACCGGCTGTATTCACTCTATCAGGAGGCGGGACAGAAAATCCGGAAGGAACATCCCGAGGAAAGCGATACGCTGTTCGAGGGGCTGGCGCAGTCGGTCCTTGCCCTGGAATCAAACGTTCGGGAGGGGTTCGTCGCCGGCAAGCTGTATGCGGACCTTGACGCGGAGCTTGCGAGCGAACAGGCCGTCGATGTCGAAGAACAGGTCCCCAGTGAACTGCAGGAGGTCCAGACCGGACGTTTTTCCAATGCCTGGACCGTGCAGCATGTGGCAACGCTGCTGAAAAAAACAACCGCGAAAAAAAGCGCGCCGCCCGCCGCGGCGTTCGACCCCGCATTGGTTGTGGTCACGCCGGTCCCCGCGGATATCACGGAGAAGATAGCGCCGGAGCTTGCGGTCTACACGCCGGAGGAGATGGAGACGCTCAAGGCGATGAGCGGGGTCGGCATGGAGTCGGACATCATTCAGATGGCGGTGCGCACACTCATCTTTCTGATTCCCCTGGTAAAGAACCCCCACCGGCCTGTTTCGGAGGAGCAGGAGGTAAAGCTCTTTTCCGGTGTTGTGCGTCAGCTGGAGGAATTGCTCGGCTATCTTCAGAAAAAAAAGAATTATGAGCTTGCCGCGATTATCATTCGGGCGTTTCATTCCGCGGTCGCTCCCGCCTTCAAAGCCCGCATGACCGAGGCGCTCAAAAAGACCGCGTCCAAATCCGCTGTCGCGGACATGATCGCCGAAATGAGGAAGCGGAAACCGGATTCCGCGGAATACGCCGCAGCCTATCTCTATCTGAAGACCCTTGACCGGGCGGGAACGTTGCTGCTGCTGGATTTGCTGGCCGAGGAGCGTGACCGCGATGCGCGGTTGTTTCTGCTCGACATTTTGAAAGACATGGGCAAAAACCAGGTGGCCCTGGTCGGTGAACAGCTGTCCGACCGGCGCTGGTTCGTGGTGCGGAACGCAGTGCGCATCCTGGGTGATACGAAAGCAGAGCAGGCCCTGGCGTTTCTGCACAAAGTGGCGGACCATAAGGATGCGCGGATCAGGGAGGAAATCATATCCGCGCTGATCAACATTGGAGGACGAAAAGCGGCGGGACTGCTGGCGCGGTATCTCAAGGACAAGGACCATAATCTTCAGGTGCTGGCGCTGCGGGGCCTCGGCGAGCTTCAGGGGTTGGGAGACACGGAAGCGCGCTACGTGATGGACTTTGCCGAACTGCGCCCGCTCAAGCGGCGGGAGCTGGAGCTAATACTCGACGCGATCGCGGTCCTCGGCAGGATCGGCGGCGGGGAGTCGGCGGAATTTCTGGCGCGCTACACCAGGGTGCGCTGGTGGAAGCCGAGGAAGCTCCAGGAAAAGCTTCGGGCCGCCGCGCTGTCCGCCATCGAAGCCATCAACAGGAGACGGGCCGATGCCGGAAAAACAAAGCGATAATCAGGGCGAAGCGAAGCAGTCCTTTTACGTTCGGCAGCAGTTGATGAATTCCGCAAAAACGGCGTTTCAGCTGCTCGCCGCCGTGCTGAAAAACTCGACTCTCTATCCGGCGTCGCATCCCTTTGTTCTCGCATCCGCGGACAAGTTTCTGCTGAAGATCAATGAACTGCTGGTGGACCGGAAAGAGGTCCCGTTCTATCTCGTGGGAGGGGAGCTGTTCTTTGAAAAGGATTCGGTCCCGATCGACCAGAGTCTTGCGGCGCTCATGGAGGTGTTCTCGGGCTGCGACATCGGGGGGCTCGTTTTTAAGCCGGGCCTTGCCGCGGACGAGCTCACGGCGTTCGCCGACCTGATGAACAAGGACGCCGCGGTGTATCAGGCTGAGCGCGGCGTTGACGCGGCAGAGCCGAAGGCGCTGTTTGCCCATATCGTTCTGCACCGCGTTCTGGCCGTGGATAAAAAGCTCGGAAGCGTGATCAAAGAAGGAAAAAAGAAAGCCGCCGCGGTTTTTCTGGACGCTATCGAGACCATGAAGGAGATGATCGAAGCCCGGCAGCTTGACAAAAAAGTCAACATGCGCAAAATAAACACGACCGTGCAGACACTGGTCGACAACCTCCTAAAAAACCGGGACGCCTATCTTGGCCTGACCCACCTCAAAATGTACGACGAGTACACCTTTGCCCACTCGGTAAACACCTCACTTCTTGCGTCCTCGCTCGGGACGTTCCTCCATTTTGAAAAACCCCAGCTCGCGGCCCTTGGTTTGGCAGGGCTGCTCCACGATATGGGCAAAGCCAGCATTCCGCACGAGATCATCAATAAACCCGGCAAGCTTACCGGACCGGAGTGGGAAATACTCAAGCGGCATCCCGTTGAGGGAGCGCTGGCCCTCGCCGATATTCCGGGAGTTACCAAAATGGCCATGGTGGCGGCGTTTGAGCATCATCAGCATGGAGAGCAGGGGTATCCCGCAACCGGGGTCCGGCAGCATCTTTTCTCGCAGATCGTTTCCATTGCCGACGCCTATGACGCCATTACCGCCGCGCGGGTCTATTACAGCATCCAGACGCCTTCCGACCAGGCTATCCGAATCCTGCTGAAGAAGCGCGGCTCGTCGTTCGATCCCGTCCTGATAAAGGCTTTTGTCAACATGATGGGCCTCTTTCCCATTGGCACGGTCCTTAAGCTCAACACCGGCGAAGTGGGGCTGGTCACCCATCAGACCCGGGACCTGATGCATCCCCGGGTGCTGCTCCTTACTAAATTCGATGGTTCGGAAAAAGAAAATGCCGATGTCAGCCTGCTTGAGACCGATGGTGGAAAATTCAAACGCTCGATCGTCGGCACCATAGACCCCTACGTATCCCGCATCGATCTGAAAAAATATCTGACGTAGTTCCGGGCATTTTTGCGCAGTTGGCCGCCTTTTGGCTTGATTTTATCCTCGCGGCCCGTATATAATCCATCCATCAATTGGAGACCGAGCTATGGCGGAAAAAAAATTTGAAGCTGCTCTGGCGCGCCTCGAAGAGCTGGTGAAGGAGCTTGAGCAGGGGGACCTTCCACTGGAGCAATCGCTCAAGCTTTTCGAGGAGGGGATCAAGCTCTCCCGCATCTGCAACCGCCGGCTGGAGGATGCTGAACGCCGCGTGGAAATCCTGCTGAAGGATGAAACGGGAAAATTAGTCGCACGGCCTTTTAACGAGGAAGAGGAGTAACTCCGCCGCATCATGAATATACAGGCCTATCTTCATAAAAAAAAGATCATCGTCGATCGGTCGCTCGAAAAATTAGTTCCGCCCGCGAAGACGTTCCCGCCCGCGGTGCATGAAGCCATGCGTTACAGCCTTTTTGCCGGCGGTAAACGGGTGCGGCCCCTGCTGGCAATCGCTTCCGCTGAAGCGCTCGGCGCGGCCACCGTTGGCCTGCTTCCCCTTGCCGCCTCGCTTGAACTGGTCCATACCTACTCCCTGGTCCATGACGATCTTCCCGCCATGGATGACGACGATTTCCGCCGAAACAGGCCGACCTGCCACAAGGTATACGGAGAGGCCATTGCCATTCTTGCCGGCGACGGTCTTCTGAACATGGCCTTTGAGGTCCTGTCCGACCCCAAGCGCTTGAAAATAGTGCCTGCTGCCAGGCTGCTTGCGATCATCCGGGAGATCTCCACTGCATCAGGAGTCTTCGGCATGGTGGGCGGCCAGGTGGTTGACATCCAGTCCGAAGGCAAGGACGTGGAGCTCCCCACGCTGGAATACATCCATACGCACAAGACCGGCGCATTGATCCGGGCGTCCGTGCGCGTCGGCGCGCTCTATGCCCGGGCGGGGAAGCGGCAGTTTGCGGCGCTTTCCCGCTACGGTGAGCTGGTGGGACTTGCGTTCCAGATCGCGGACGACATCCTGGATCTTACGGGCACTCGGGAGGAGATTGGCAAAGACGTGGGAAGCGATCTCAAAAAGGACAAGAAGACCTTTCCGAGCTTCTATGGACTTGAAGAATCGCGGCGTAGAGCGGTAGAGGTCGCGGACAAGGCCGTTCATCTGCTCAAGGATTTTGACCGCAAGGCGGACCCGCTCAGGGAACTGGCGAAGTACATTGTAGAGAGAGTGAATTGAAAAGCGAGGCAACCATGATTCTCGACGCCATTAACAGCTCACAAGATCTGAGAACACTTTCGCAGGAGGAACTTCCGGCCCTCGCGGGAGAGGTGCGGCAGGAGATCATCAACGTCGTATCGCGGACCGGCGGCCACCTGGCTTCCAGCCTCGGCGTGGTGGACCTGACCATCGCCCTGCACTATGCCTTTGACACGCCGAAGGACCGTATTGTCTGGGACGTGGGGCACCAGGCCTATGCGCACAAGATCCTGACGGGGCGGCGCGCCCAGTTTGCGACGCTGCGGCAGCATGGGGGCATGAGCGGTTTCCCCAAGCGCGAAGAAAGCCCCTGCGACCACTTCGATGTGGGCCACGCCAGCACGTCAATATCAGCGGCGCTCGGCATGATCGCTGCACGGGACATCAAAGGCGAAGAGTATCGCGTCATCGCCGTGATCGGCGACGGTTCCATTTCAGCCGGCCTTGCCTTTGAAGGCATGAACCAGGCCGGGCATCTGAAGAAGAACCTGGTCGTTATCCTGAATGACAACGAGATGTCCATATCCCCCAACGTGGGGGCGCTCTCCTCGTATCTCAGCAGGCTGATGACCGGGAACTTGTATACGAAATTCCGCCGGGAGACCAAGCAGTTTCTCCAGGGGATCCCCCGGGTCGGGGAGACCATGTTCACCATCGCAAAAAGGACCGAGGATTCCATCAAGGGGCTCATGGCGCCGGGCATGCTGTTCGAAGAGCTTGGGTTCCAGTATGTCGGACCCATCGACGGGCATAACATCGAGCACCTGCTTCAGACGTTCAACAATATAAAGGATTTCACCTGGCCCGTGCTTGTCCATGTGATCACGAAAAAAGGAAAAGGCTGCGAGTTCGCCGAATGCAACCCCTCACAGTTCCATGGCACCCCGCCGTTCGATCTTGCCACCGGCAAAACGGCCAAAAAGTCGGCGGTGTTGAGTTACACCGAAGTCTTCGGTCAGACCCTGATCAAGCTTGCGACGGACAATGAAAAGATCGTGGCGATCTCCGCGGCCATGCCTGAAGGCACGGGGCTCGAAAAATTCTCGGAGCGGTTCCCGGACCGGTTCTTCGATGTGGGCATCGCGGAGTCGCACGGCATCACGTTCGCCTGCGGCCTTGCGGTCGAGGGGCTGCATCCGGTGGCGGCCATTTACTCCACGTTCACGCAGCGGGCCTACGACCAGATCGTGCATGATCTTTGTCTCCAGAACCTTCCGGTGACGCTGGCGCTCGACCGCGCCGGACTGGTGGGTGAGGACGGGCCCACGCACCACGGCGTGTTCGACATCGCCTACCTGCGCCATGTGCCGAACATGGTCCTGATGGCGCCGAAGGATGAGAACGAACTGCAGCACATGATCAGGACCGCGGTTGAGTATTCCGGCCCCTCGGCAGTGCGTTATCCGCGGGGAACGGGATACGGCGTGCCCATGGACCAGGAATTAAAAACGCTCGAGATCGGGAAAGCCGAACTGCTGATGGACGGGGCCGACGTCGCCATCATCGCCATCGGCAATATGGTCTCTCCCTCGCTGGAGGCGGCGAAGCGTCTGGCTGATGACGGCGTTCAGGCGACCGTGGTGAACGCCCGGTTCGTAAAGCCGCTCGACAAGGAGCTTCTCCATCGGGTCGCTAAAAAGACCAACAGGGTGGTCACGGTGGAAGAACATGCTCTGATGTGTGGTTTCGGGAGCGCCGTACTCGAAAGCCTTGACGCGGCGGGCATTACCGGCGTGAAGTCGCTGCGGATCGGGCTGCCTGATGCGTACATCGAGCACGGGACGCAGTCCCTGCTCCGGAAAAAGTATGGTTTGGACGCCGACGGAATCTACGCCTCGGTCAGGGAGTTCGTCCTGCGGTCCCGGCTCAAGGCAGTGGCGCCGGTGCTGAACCTTAAAGCGAAAGATGCTTGATACGATTGCGGAATGCGGATTTCGGATTGCGGAGTAAAGGCTGATGCAAGCCTGGAGGCGCCAGAGATTTCCTGGCGTCTTTTTTTATGATGCCTGCGGAGGCCTGACGTAAAGGGAGTTATGTCTGAAGACAAAAAACAGAAGGCGGGCAAGCTCCGCATCGACCGGCTCCTGGCCGACCGGGGGCTCGTGGAAAGTCGTGAGCGAGGACAGGCCCTGATCCTGGCGGGCCAGATCCTGGTGAATGGACAGAAGCAGGATAAGGCCGGCTCCCTCGTGCCTGACGATGCGGAAATACGCATTCTTGGCGAGGTCCTCCCCTATGTCAGCAGGGGCGGGCTGAAGCTTGCGGGGGCCTTAAAAGAGTTCGGAGTATCCGCGGAAGGAAAGCTCGTGCTCGATGTGGGCGCTTCGACCGGCGGGTTCACGGACTGCCTGCTGCAGCACGGCGCAAAAAAAGTATATGCCGTGGACGTGGGCTACGGTCAGCTTGCCTGGAAGCTCCGGCAGGACCCGCGTGTCGTTACGATCGAACGGGTCAATATCCGCGCCATCGAACCCTCACTGGTCCCGGAGCCCGTCGATATTGCGGTCATCGACGTGTCGTTCATCTCACTCGAAAAAGTGGTCCCCTCCATCCTGCAATTTTTGAGACCGGGTGCGGAGCTGGTTGCGCTCATCAAGCCCCAGTTCGAGGTGGGGAAGGGGCAGGTGGGCAAGGGCGGCATTGTGCGGGATGAAGCGGCAAGATCGGCCGCGGTGGTCAGAATAACGGATTTTATC
>JAYTJE010000114.1:0-18074 GCA_043731355.1 Nitrospirota bacterium | reverse complement strand
TCTGTTAAATCTGAAAGTGAACTCCTCCAGATAAGCCTGAAGGTGTTCAGGAACTACTGAACCTTGGTGCGTCCCTAAAATCCAGCGCTTCAACAAACTCGATATACGGTGAACGCCCGGCATAGATACGTGAGCAGGATCGCCAGATGAGGATTGCACAGTAATTTTTCTAGTGAATCCATGTTCTGCTAATCCATTGTAACCGCTCCATCCATCAGTATGAACAATGGATCCTGGCGCGACTACATCACACACAAAAGGTACCAAACTTGCGCCGGAAGCATCGGGTATATGACGCATTCGTACACGCCCAAAGCCCTTTGGTTCTATGATTTCTATTGCTATTACCACAATGCTTTTAACAGCACCGCGGCCTCTTTTGCCGCCCTGCTTGACGCCACCGATAAAGGTTTCGTCTACTTCAATATTTCCGGAAAGCGGTTTACGCTCTACATCTACCATGGCAACGCGAAAGCGTTGGAGCATAGTCCATGCAACGCGATAATTCGTTCCGAGCGTACGCTCCAGTGTTTTTGCTGACAAACCGTTCTTTGCTGTGCTCACGTGCCAAGCCGCCTCGAACCAAGTTGTTAGAGGCGTCCGTGTTTTATCAAAGATCGTTCCAGCGCCGACATAAGTAAAATGTCGACAAACTGGGCAAATCAAACGTCCATGGTTGGCTTGCCATGGAATTACACTCGTTTTGCAGGCCGAACAGATAAAACCTTGTGGCCAACGTAACTTTATCAGATATTCCGTGCAAGATGCGTTATCGGGAAACATTTCCACAAAACTACGGTACGTATTGGGATAATCGCGACCCGCCACCAGAGGTATTGGCTCCATGGATGCTCCTTTCTCACAAAAGCATACTGTGGAAATTATACCTCAGGTGACGCTAACCGACTACCCCCTAAAACCTTAAATCTTTTTGGACGCGGATAAAATCGGATGAACGCGGATTAAAAATTAACTGCCTGGCTTTATCCGTGTTCATCCGCGTCAATCCGTGTCCAAAATTTTTCCCGTTCCTATTCTACCACCCTCCCGAAGAGCCGCCGCCCCCGCCGGAGCCGCCGCCCCCGCCGCCGAAGCTGCCGCCTCCGCCGCCGAAGCTGCCGCCTCCGCCAAAACCGCCACCGCCGCCCGACCAGCCGCCTCCGCGGCCGCCCATGGAGGACGCCAGGACAATAAGAAAGCACTGGCCCGGATGTGTTATGAAAAGAATGGCGGCAACAATGAAGAAAAGGACCATTAAAACAGTCTGAAATTTAGTGAGCGGCTTAGTTGCCACATCGCCTCGCGGCTGGGTGACTTCCGGCAGGTCCGTGAGCTGGACGCCCTCGCTGGCCGCGATGGTCTGGATGATTACGAGCGTGGCAGCCGAAACGCCGCCTCCGTAGTCGCCGTTTCTGAAATAGGGGACCAGGTACTCCCTGCCGATGCTGCCGACTAAGCTGTCGGGAAGGATGCTCTCCAGTCCGTAGCCGACCTCGATGCGGTACTTGCGGTCCTGAACAGCCACCACGAACAGCAGACCGTTGTCCTTGCCCTTCTGGCCGAGCTTCCACTGTTCCTTCGTGGTAAGGGCGAATTCCTCGATGCTCTGTCCGTCTAAGCTCTGAATGGTCAGCACCAGCGCCTGCGCCGTGGTCTTCCGCTCCAGTTCCCGGAGCAAGCTGTTCAAGCGGGCTTTCGCCCCCTGCTCGATGACGCCCGCGAGGTCGGTCACATAATCGCGGGGCGCGGCGGGCGGCTGCGGTGTCGAGGCGCCGGCGCTTGTCGTGATGAGCGCGGCAAGGCAGAGCGCCGTTATGACGAGCCGATTATTGCGGGAGAGCATCGATGATCTTTCCAACGGCTTCAAGCGAGTTGTAGTACCGCTCAAACAGGGAGCGCAGGTCCTGTTCCGAAAGGCTGCTGCCGCCGGCTTTGAGCGCAAGGAGCTTTTCGAATACGGTGGTGTCCACGCCGGTAGTTTCCTGAAACAGGCGGATGACCTGCTGCCGCGGGACCGGAGGCTCCTTGCCGAGCAGGGAGATGACCGCGCGGAAAAGCGCCATGGATCCGGTGAAGGACCGGACGAGCAGCGCGGAGAGGAGCTCCTTTTTTCCGAGCGACGAAAGGTAGCCCTGGCGCAGATGGATCTGCCTGGTCTTGATCTCCCGTTCGCATTGAATCCGCAAGTCCGCCGGGATGAGCTTAAGGCCGGAGAACAGGTCCGGCCCGTAGACGGTTTTGTGGATGAGTTTGAGATCGAGGAATTCCATGGGGAATGCGTCGAGTGAATTCTCAATGTACGCCGGAGTCATCACCAGCGGCGCCGCGATCTTCTCCTTGCCATACTTCTTCCCGAGCGGGGCAAGGAACTCGATGAAGGTCAGGTCCATCCGGTGGAGCACGACCACGGAGTTGATGTCGGACAGTTTCGCATCGTAATCCGGGATCACGGCGCTGCCGGTGATATGGATCGAGTGGATGCCTGCCGCCTGGCGTCCAAGCAGGTCGTTGATCATGGGTGCTATTTTTTCCGCCACGACTGGCGGAAGTCCGGTAAGGTCAGGGGTGTTGGTATTCATAATGTCGGCAGTATAGCACAGGTGAGTGCCGGGTACAATAAGCGTTGCGGGGTCAGATGCCGTCCTGGTCCCGATCGCGGTCTAATAATAATGGCGCCGGCCGGAAGAAATGCTATAATGCGGCATGGTCCATCGGCCCGAAGACATTATCCCCCGTTTCCCGATCCCTGGTACGCTTGCGACGATTGAAAAATTCGGCTCCGGATTGATCAACGAGACCTACCTCTGCACGTTCAGGGACGGCGCTGCGGTCCGCAAGTATGTGCTCCAGCGCATCAATGCCTCGGTGTTCAAACGCCCGGTTGACGTGATGGAGAACGTGGAGGCGGTGACGCGGCACATAGTAGCCAGGCTGCGCGCACAGGGGGTGGCGGACCCCTTTGCCGTAACGCCGGCGCTGATCCATACCGGGAGCGGCCGTTCTCATCATATTGACGGCTCCGGCGCCTGCTGGCGGGTATTTCATTTTATCGAGGACGGGATCGTTTTCGACCAGGTCAGGGACAGGCAACATGCCTTTGAGGTCGGCCGGGGGCTCGGCAAGTTCCAGGCCCTGGTTTCGGACCTCGCGCCCTCCCGCCTCCACGATACGCTCCCCGGGTTCCATCACACCCCGCGCTATCTCGAAGCCTATGACGACGCTGTCTCGCGGGATGCCGGGGGAAGGGCCGCGGAGGCCGGGGCGGAGCGGGAATTCGTTTCCCGCAGGAGGTCCCTGGCGCCGATGCTTACGGCGCTGATGGGTTCCGGCCAGCTGCCGATTCGCGTGGTGCACAACGACCCCAAGGTGAACAACGTCATGGTCCACCGGGTCACCGGAGAAGCCCTTTGCATGCTGGACCTCGATACGGTGAAGCCGGGGCTCGTGCACTTTGACTTTGGCGACTGCGCGCGTTCTGTTGCGAACCCGGCGGGGGAGGACGGGGCGCTGGAACGGGTAACGTTCGATCTTCCGCTGTTCCAGGCGGTGACTCGCGGATATTTGAGCGAGGCGTCATCATTCCTGACGAAGAAAGAGCTCGAACTGCTGCCTGCATCGGTGAAGGTCATCACGTTCGAGCTCGGCCTCCGTTTTCTTGCGGACTATCTCCGGGGCGACACCTATTTCCGGACCACGCATCCCTCGCAGAACCTCCACCGCGCCCGTGTCCAGTTCAAACTGCTTGAGAGCATCGAGGCGGCTGATCTGAATTCTGTGCTATAATAAGCCATTCGGCAGTGAATAAATCCCCGAATAGGAGGCGGCTATGAAACCAGTCGGGATAGTTTTCACGGCAATGCCGCCAGCCCCTTTTTTTCGCACTTCTTCCTTTACCTTCCCGGTTATAGTGTGCTAATATACGCATCCGTGACGCCTATTAAACCTACCATCATTCCCCGCAAGGAACACACGATCTCCCGCAAGTGGATCAGTCCCAATGCCGTCCGCGTGCTTTATAAGCTGAAGGAGCATGGCTACTACTCCTATCTCGTTGGCGGCGGGGTGCGCGACCTGCTGCTCGGCCGCGAGCCCAAGGACTTCGATATCGCCACGGACGCGACGCCGAACGAGGTGAAAAAAGTCTTTCGCAACTGCCGGCTCATCGGCCGCAGGTTCCGTCTTGCCCACATTCATTTCCATGACGATATCGTCGAGGTCGCGACCTTCCGCTCCATGGTGTCCGATGAACCCGAGGTCCTTGAAGCGGCCCCGGAGATCATGGACCATGCCGCGCCGGAAGCGCACACGCAGGATGAGGCGGCCCCGGTTGTTGCGGAGACAACAGCCGCGCCTGAGGCAAGGCCAAAACCGCCCCGCATGCTCAAGACCGAAGGCGGCATGATCCTGCGTGATAATGTTTTCGGCACACCCGAGGAGGACGCGCTCCGGCGCGACTTCACCGTGAACGCGCTCTTTTACAGCATCGCCGATTACTCGGTCATCGACTACGTGGGCGGCATGCGGGACCTCAGGAACGGGCTCATCAGGATCATCGGCGATCCCCGGGTCCGGTTCACGGAGGACCCGGTGCGCATGGTGCGCGCCGTCCGTTTTGCGGCGCTGCTGGGGTTCGAGATCGAAGCGGAAACCTATGGGGCCATGCTTGAGCTCAGGAACCAGGTGGCGCTGGCGTCTCCCGCCCGCATGTACGAGGAAGTATTGAAGCTCTTTCTGCAGGGCGAGGGAGAGAAGACCTACCAGCTGCTTCGCAAGACCGGATTGTTCGGCGTGATCTTTCCGCAGCTCGACCGATGGGTGGATACGGAGAAGGACGGTTTCCCGCATATCTGGATCGGCAAGGCGCTGGAGTGGGTGGATGCCTGCGTTCAGGCCGGGAGAACGGTGCCGCCCCATATCCTCTTCGGGCTCATGTTCGGGCAGTTTATTGAAGAAAAAGCAGAGCAGGTGAGGTCCACGGGAGCCAATGCGCTCGACGCCATGACCCGGGCGGTATCAGAGGTCCTTGCCGACCAGGTCCAGCGGGTCCAGATACCGAAAAAGATCAGCCTGACCATGCGCGATATGTACTGGAACCAGCAGCGGTTCGAAAAGCGGGAAGGCAAGTACCCGCGTTTTTTCCAGCGCAGGCCCGGCTTCGCCGACGCTTTCGAATACCTGCGCTTTGCGAGCGAAACCACGGGCGAGAAAAAAGAGCTCCGCGCCTGGTGGAAAGAATTCATCAGATCCCACCCGCTCGCGCCGGGCGAGGAAAAGGAAATTCAGAAGCTCGTCGAGAAAAAAGCGCAGCCCAAGCGGCGCAGGCGAAGGGGCGGCAAAGGCAGGCACGAAGGGCGTGCCCCGAAACCCCGTCAACCTCTTTGACACTGATAACAGCTGACAACGGCTATGAAAAAATCATGATTCTTCATAGTTTTTATCAAGAGTAATTCTCTTCTGAGGCGAAAACGGGGCGGGAAATCCGCAATCCGCAATCGTAAATTGTATATGTCCCGACCTCCTCGATTTTTCATAGCGCCCTCCCAGGTTTCCGGCTCCCGGATCAGCATTTCTGACGAAGACGTGCGCCATATCGCCGCGGTGCTGCGCATGAAGACCGGCGACGAGCTTCTCCTGTGCGACGGCAAGGGCACTGAGTATCACGTTGCCATCGCCGAGATCAGCAAGTCCGAGATCAAGACCGACATCGTGAGCCATACGCACCGGGAGGTCGCGTCACCCCGCATCACGCTCGTCCAGGGCCTGCCGAAGTCCGACAAGATGGACTGGATCGTGCAAAAGGCCACGGAGCTCGGCATCTCGAACATCGTCCCGCTGGTGACGGAGCGGACGATCGTGAAGATCAGGGACGAGGAGAAGCGCATCAGCCGCTGGCGGAAGATCGCCCGGGAAGCCGCCATGCAGAGCAACCGGCCCGACATCCCTGTTGTCGAAAAGGTCGTTTCTTTCAAGGAATTTCTCCGAACTCCGAACTCCGAACCGGGAACGCTTTCTCTCCTTCCCTGGGAAGAGGCCTCCGCACCGATCAAGGATGTTCTGAAGCAGAATGCGGGTGCTGCGCACGTCATCGTTCTCATCGGACCCGAAGGCGGGTTCTCGTCTCACGAAGCGTCAATGGCGAGGGAACAGGGTTTTCATGCCGTGAGCCTGGGGCCGAATATCCTGCGCACCGAGACCGCGGCCGTGGCTGTGCTCAGCATGATCGGGTACGAGTACTTCTCCTGATCTTACCGCGACAGCCGCTCCCTTCATGTTACGTCGATATGCCCATTCCTGCAATGCCCTTCTCAAAAAAACTACATGAATATGGCTTGCAATCACCGTCACGTTGTTTTATACTTTTCTCATGAGCATCAAAATAGATTGAAACGTTGGTAATTCAGCAGCTTTTACCATGCATCACGGATACAATGAACGTTTTTCGCGCATAAGGATGAATGCGTGGAAGAAGGGGTAATTTATGAGAAAACTGATTCGAATCACATTCGACCCAAATGTTATGGGCGGAAAACCTTGTATTCGCGGACTTCGCGTCACGGTCGGTACTATTGTGGGACTTGTCGCAGCAGGACATTCCACCGCCGACATCCTGAAGGCATATCCGTATCTGGAAGAGGGGGACATTAGCGAAGCGCTTTCCTATGCGGCGTGGCGTTCCGAGGAAATAGATTTGCCGCTGGTTCCCGCGTGAAACTTTTGATTGATATGAATCTTTCGCCGGATTGGGTAGCGGTGTTCACGCGAGAGGGATGGGAGGCGGCTCACTGGTCAAGGACGGGAGATCCGCGCGCAAAAGACAGCGTCCTTATGGAGTGGGCGAAGGAAAACGGTTTTATCGTGTTTACACACGACCTGGACTTTGGCGCTCTTCTTGCCATCACCCGCGCCGAGGGGCCAAGTGTTATTCAGGTGCGTACGCAAGACATTATGCCTCAAAGACTCAGCGGTAGATTAGTGAAAATACTCCGGCAATATGAATCCACGCTTGCAAAGGGCGCATTGATTACGGTGGATGAAACCAGAGACCGTGTGCGCATTTTGCCATTCCAATCGTAGGCCGCGTTTCCCACCGCTTCGCACCGCTGATACTTATTTAATTCTCCGTTATCGACCAGAAGATTGTCAGGTACGACGGTATCAATCTCGAAAAAAAAGGAATGCAATGGTGGTATTCACGGTAACGAGCAAAAGAGTAAAAGGAATGATTCGCCTTTCTAAAAAGGCAAAGATTCCTGAGGGGACCAAGGTTATCGTCACAATCGAACCTGCATTGAAAGCCGCGGAAAAGCGGAAGATCATCTCAGCGCTGTGCGGCGCATGGTCTGATGACGCCACGATCTCGCCGATATTTGAGGAGCTCGAGAAGGAACGGCATCAATATCACGGCAGAGAGGTTCGTTTTGCATGATTCTTCTGGATACGAATGTCGAAAAAAAACTGCGAAACATCGGCAAGCCCACCGGAGAGGTTGACGCACTTATCGCGGCAACAGCACTCGCGCATAAAGCAGTGCTGATTACCGGCAACAAGAGGCATTTTGAACACATCGAAGGGTTGTATGTTGAAACGTGGCCGTTGTCTTGATATGAAAGAAACAATGAGCGAAACAGGGGTTGCCTACACGCTGGAGTTGGGTGGACGCTTTTACATCACTTTCAGCTTCGCTGCCATATTGACATTGCATTCGTTGGCTTTCGTTGAACTGCGCGCATGAATCTCGGCGAACACATTCGCTTTTCACGATCGCAGCACGGGCAAACCGAAAGTAGGCTTGACCGTAATTAGTTAAGGAGGCGCTTTTTGCCTTGACTGACCTCCCGCTAGAATCTATAATCGAATCATGCAGTAAGAGACTGCACACTTTTTTTCGTGCGTATGCTGCAACAGGACAAGGATATGGGCCAATCACTTAAAACATATAGTAATCTTCTGATCGATTTCGTGGCGGAATCGCGGAAACGCTTTGGCAATTCTATCTCGTCGATAGTCCTTTACGGTTCAGTGGCACGCGGCACAGCACGGAAGGACAGCGATATCGATGTTTGCGTTTTTTTTAAAAACCTTCCGCAAAGCAGGTATAAAAGAACTCTTCTCATCTTTCCGTTGCTGAAGGAGCTTCGTGAACGAGAGAGCTATCTATCCCTGTACCGGGATGGATACTTACCCGAGATATCACCGCTCCTCTACACGAATAGGGAGGTTCAGGACACGAAGCCGATCTTTCTCGACATGGTGAGCGAAGGTGTGGTGCTGTATGACGATGGAACGTGGGCGACAAAAAGGCAAACCCTTATGGCGACCATGAAGCTGCTGGGTACGAAAAAAGTTATGCTTGAGAATAACGAATATTATTGGATACTCAAACCGGGGCTGCGTCTGGCCGAGGAAGTAGTCTTGTGAAGAATATCAGAATCGCACAGGCATATCAGGACGACGCGCTGATTATTTTGGATGAGGCGAAGGATTCGCTCAAAAAAGGGCATTACCACCGCACGGTAAGAAAATGCCAGGAAAGCGTTGAATTGGCGCTTAAAGCACTGCTCCGTATGAAGGGAATCGAATACCCCAAAGCGCATAAAATCGGGAAAGTCCTTGTGGAAACACTAAAGACCGACATGGACGTGGTTCTTCTTCAGAAAGCGGCGGATATATCGGACCAACTGGCAATCGACCGTGAACCGTCATTTTACGGTTCAGAGGACGCGTCGGCGGAGAGCCTTTATGAAAAAGACGATGCGGAGAATGCTCTATCGGGCGCGGGTTTCATATTCTCATTAGTGCAAGGTCTCGTGCCGCAGTCGCCGCGCCCTGATGATGATTGCTGCACTGATTCTCGGTGAGCTCGGGTCGTTTTGACCGCAAGTGAAACCTAACTCTCTACATCGTTTGCCGCAGGTTTTACAGAACCCGCGGCATTTTTTTTGGCAAAACCTGTGGCATTCCAAAACATGACCGATGTCCAGGAGAGTGACTCATGAGCGACAACGGCCCCTCTGCGCGCGAACTGTATGAAAAGTATCAGGCACTGCTCGCCGAGAACAACTTGCTGCGCGAGGAGATCAGGCAGCTGAAAGCCCGGTTGCGTGACGGGTCCTCGCCTGCCCCGGCCCTCATACCGCAAAATACGCATAGCGCGGAAACGAAACGCGATGGCCTAACAAGCGAATTCCAGTGTCTGTCGATCGTCAACAACAACTCGGACACGGGCGGCAAGATCGGGTTTTTTCTGTCGCTCTTCAAGGGCCGGGACGACGTTTATGCCAGACGTTGGGAAAACAGGAAGAAAGGGACCTCCGGTTATTCGCCCTATTGTATAAACGAGTGGAAGCTCGGGCTGTGCGCGAAACCTAAGGTCAAGTGCCAGGCCTGCGGCCATAAAGCGTATGCGTCTTTTGATGAGAAGGCGGTTGAAGAGCATCTGCGCGGGAACATTGTTGCCGGTGTTTACCCGATGCTCCCCGATGAAACGTGCCGCTTTCTGGCCATCGATCTGGATGAAGAAGAGTGGCGCAAGGACGTGACGGCCCTGCGGGAAACGGCGACTGAACACGCGATACCGCTTGTGGTCGAACGCTCCCGCTCCGGCAACGGGGCACATGCCTGGATATTCTTTGAAACGCCGCTGTCCGCCGTGGTTGCGAGAAAATTCGGCGCAGCCTTGCTGACCCGGACCATGAGCGCGCGCCACGAGCTCACGTTCAAATCCTATGACAGATTATTCCCCAGCCAGGACACGATGCCGACCGGTGGCCTGGGAAACCTGATTGCCCTCCCGCTCCAAAAAGAAGCGAGGGCCGCCCACAACAGCGAATTTATTGATACGGTATGGTCATCGTCGATGAATGTCATCACGTCGCGTCCGTAAGTTTCGAGGCGGTCCTGAAAAAGGTGGACGCCCGTTATGTGTATGGCCTGTCCGCTACCCCTGTCAGGAAAGACGGACACCATCCGATCATATTCATGCAATGCGGACCGCTTCGGTATCGTGACGATCCACGGAAGCAGGCGGAAAAACGGCCTTTCGAGCACTGTGTGATCCCGCGGTTCACCCCCTTTCGTCCGCCATTGAACGATGAGGAGAAAGAGCCGCCAATCCAAACCCTTTTTGCCGAACTTGTGGTCAATGAATTGCGGAACCAGCTCATTATCGACGACGTGGTCAAGAGCCACGAGGAGGGAAGAAACTGCCTTGTATTGACGGAGCGGATCGCTCATGTAGAGTATCTCGCTGATAAACTGAGAGAGAAGATACCTGATGCGCTCGCGCTAACCGGGAGCATGGGGGCGAAGGGAACCAGAGAAGTCTTGAGCCGGATTGCCGCAGCTCCCGGGGAAAAGCCCCTGACCCTGATTGCCACGGGCAGGTACGTTGGGGAAGGTTTTGACGAACCGCGCCTCGATACCCTTTTCCTGACCATGCCTATTTCCTGGAAGGGGACACTCCAGCAGTACGCTGGCCGATTACACCGGCTTTTTGAAAATAAAAAAGAGGCCCGGATTTATGATTACGTGGATATCCATGTAAGGGTGCTGGAGAAAATGTACCAGCGCCGCCTGAACGGGTATGCCGCGATCGGCTACAAGATAAAGGCCGGACCAGTAGAGACGGATTCAGCCGAAATCATCTTCAACAAAAGCAGTTTCCTGCCGGTCTTTGCAAACGATATCGCGGCTGCGAAACGGGAAGCGCTGATCGTCAGCCCCTTCGTCACGAGGCGGCGCGCATTGCGTATGCTGCCGCTCCTTGAAACCGCGGTGAAAAATGGGGCCAGAACTATTGTCGTGACGAGGCCGCCGGAAGATTTCAAGGAAAAGGACGGGGCCGCGCTGCGGGAAACCCTGAAGACGCTGGGCAACTCCGGCGTACACGTTGTGTTCCGCTCGAAAATCCACCAGAAATTCGCCATTATCGACCAGAAGATCGTCTGGTACGGCAGCATCAATCTCTTGAGCTACGGAGACGCGGAGGAAAGTCTCATGAGGCTTGAAAGCCCCAACATCGCGAATGAACTGATCAAAGTAGCGGAGCGGGGCGGGTGTCGCCGGGATGAGAGATATAGAGTGCTATTGCACTGAAATTTCAGCCTGATACGGACAATTTGTCGCTTGTCATCTTCTGTCGGAAATGATATGATTTTTGTATACTGTAATTGATTGTGAGGCTGTTTAGAAAGGGAACGACGGTCATTTTTTATCGGGCATAGTATAAATTGATAAGCATGAGACGACGCATTAAAATATATTTGGATACCAGTGTTTATAACAGGCCCTTTGACGACAGCTCGTTAGAAATATAGGGGTCGTTTCTCGATTCTTGACATAGGCGGCCGATCTGGTGTTGCATCTTATACGATGATGATATTGAAGTCGTTGGGTATCGAAGCCCTTTGCGGATGAATCCCGGTGTAAATATCTACTATTCACGATCGCATCGCGGGCAGGCCGGTTTGTTATGATTTGTTAACGAGACTTACTGCCTATGAACGGAATATGGCAGGACGCCAGTTTGCGCATAAACCGGCGGTCGAAGGTGATGACGGAGGCCCCCTTCGCGGAGCGGGCACTGGCGGCAATGATGGCATCTCCAAAATCTTCAAAGGTTTCTGGCCAGAAAGTGAATGCCTCCTCAAAATCGGTTTTATCGACGATCGTGACGCCCGGCATTGCGATAAAGTCCGAGATTATCGATCTGATAGACGGTTTCGGCTGATGATATACCGTTTCCATCATGAGCGTACAAGCCTGGCTTTTGCAATGTCGGCGGCAATATCGCCCGTGCCGGTTTTAACGGCGCCCCTGCGCGACAGGAAGGCCCGCTGCGTGGGATACACAACGGCGACGTTTCCGTTTATCCGCCATTCAACCGCGTCGTGGACCGAAAGCTTCAGCGTGTCCCGCACCTCTTTTGGAATCGTGGTCTGATACTTCGACGTTATGAGCGATCTCATTTTGCTCCTCCTTACCGAGTTACTATAACGTAAGGGGCTTTAGTTGTCAATATCAACGACGTTGTAAGCAGGGTCACTTTGCCTTGCCGACAGCCTGCGCCGCCTGAGAAAGCAAATCGCCGAGCGCGGAGAAGACGGTCTTTATGCTCTCTGCTTCCGGCAGCGGTATTTTCAGGTAGGTCGCCCCTGTAGTCTCATCCCTCCCAATCATGTTTTTCAGACGTCTTTCCATCGGTTCCTCGGATTTCGCCATCATGTCCCCGAGGCTGCTCAGGAACCGTGCGCCGTTTTGCAGCAGTTCGTTCAGAGGATCGTGTTTGCTTCCCTGCCTGTTCTCTGTTACCGCTTTTGCCGTTCCGGTTTTCCCATCCATGCGGTCCCCATTATCCGCGACTTCATCCTCTTTTTGGCGCTGCCGCTCCACAACCGGATCAGGTTGTGTGATGTCCTCGACCATCGTTTCCACCGTTTTCATGAGTTTGTTGAGCTGCGATTCTTCGACCAGGACCGTGTCCTGTCCGTTCTTATCGAGCGCGCCGGCGAAGACCGATTTCTTGAACTTGAGCAGCTCAAGAATGCGCTCCTCGATCGAGCCCGAGGTCACGAAATTGATGACGCGGACCGGTTTCTTCTGACCCATCCGGTGGACCCTGCCGATGCGCTGTTCGAGGACTGCCGGGTTCCAGGGGATGTCCATGTTGATGACGACTGAGCCGCTTTGCAGATTGAGCCCCACACCGCCCGCGTCGGTCGAGAGGAAAACGCCGCACTTCGGGTCTTCCCGGAATTTCGAGATCAGATCGCGCCGCTTCTTCGAGGGAACGCCGCCGTGCAAATGGGTGTAGCCGATGTTGTTTCTCTTGAGTATTTCTTCCACGAGTTCGGCCATCTTGAGCCATTGGGAGAAGATGACGACTTTCTCGCCGCCTTCAGCCACAAGTTCCCGGAGAATGATTTCCAACTCGTCGATTTTGGGCCCGTGGATGGTCTTCTTGTCCACGAGATAGGTATTGTCCGAGACCATGCGCATGAGCGTGAGAGCGGACAAAAGCCGCTTCTGGTCAGCATCGCACAGAAACCTGTAGCGCCTCCATTTGGCCACAAGCCTGGCCACGACTTCCCGGTATTCGTCATGGATCACGAATTGCTCCGGGGTCAAGGGCACGAAGAAATTTTTGTCCGTGCGCTCCGGAAGCTGCCGGAGCACTTCGCTCTTCAGCCGCCGTATCATGACATCTTTAAGCGATTCCCGGATAGTCTGGAGCTGTTGGTAGCCGGTTACTTTGCCCACGTTGTCGATAATGCGGTGCTTGTGGACGAAACGATAGAGAGGCCCCAGATGGAGCCGGTCGACGAACTCCATGATCGAGTGCAGTTCCTCTATCTTGTTCTCCAGGGGAGTTCCGGTCAGTACAACGGCAAAGGTCGATTCAAGCCGCTTGACCGCTTTCGCGGTCCGGGTGTTCCAGTTCTTGATTCGCTGCGCTTCATCGAGGATGATGAGGTCGGGAGCCCACGCCTTGATAATTTCCGTGTCGCGGAACACGACCTCGTAGTTGATGACCTTGTAGAATGATTCAGCATGGTAAAGCCGCGCCCGCTCCGCGTTCATTCCCTCGACCACGGAAACGCTTTTGCCGGTGAATTTCTCGATCTCCGTGCGCCACTGGTGCTTGAGCGAAGTGGGCGTGACGATAAGCACTTTCCGGATATCGAACAGCCGGTGAAGCAGCTCCGCGGTTGCCAGTGCCTGAATGGTTTTGCCGAGGCCCATGTCATCGCCGATGAGACACCGGCCAGCCCGGACCGCGAACAATGCGCCTTCTTTCTGGTAGGGGTACAGGTTGGTTTTCAGGATCTTATGAAACAGCGGGCTTTCGATTCCCTGTTTCAGCTTCGCCGCTATGATGCCGGCCCGGTGCTCCTTGTCCTGATATTCCGCGACCAACGCCATGACGTCGTCGTAACAGCGCACTTCGTGATGATCGATGCGGCCCGCCGCGTCAAGAAAATCAGGAATCGAGAGGATACGCTCAGCCTTCACGCGCCCCTGGTCGTCGAAGAACTTACGCGCGAGGATGCGCACGGGATCGGGCGCGTCAGCAGCGGACTTGAACCGTATTTCCCGCTTCAGGCCGTAGCGCAGGAACACTTCGGAAAAGGGTTGAGCAAAGCCCTCTTTGAATGCCTTCTTCGCGCCGGGTTTCCTTGCCAGTTTCGCAAGTGTAAACTCTATGTGCTTGCAGGTGCCGAGGTTGTTGATGCTGAAATCCGGGCAGGAGCAGAAGTTGTCGCCGGCTTCCCGCCCGCGAATAGCGAGTTTGTAGGTTTTACCGGAGGTCGGGTTGGTGAGGGAAAACTCGGAAAATATCGGATGTACTCCGTTGTTCCTGAGGATGAACTTTTGCTGTTCGGCGAACTGTTTTCTGAGGGCGCGCTGCCAGTCTTCAAGCGAGAGGTCTTCGGGTTGGTGAGTTCGGGGGACTTTGAGCTTGATGGGCTTGGGTTTCTTTTTAGAAGCGCCGTTTTTTAGCGAGGTCATGGGATTGGGTCCTTTTAATAGTAGCCGGAATATAGCAGAAACCAGGGAATGAAACAAGGGTAAAATCCTCGAATGGATACAGTAAGAAGTAAAACATTGCGCAGAACCAGGAGCTGCTTGTCCACGCGTCCCTCGATCGCACTCTTCCGCGCTCCTTTTTATGCGTAACCCTGTATTTTCCTTGACACAAAAACAGCTGAGATGTTAATATCACCCTCTACGAAAGGCGGGTTTTTTCATGAAACTGGCGATCGGCTGCGACCACGGCGGCTTTGAACTGAAGGAAGAAATCCTCAAGTTTATCAAGACGGTCAAAAATATCGAGATCTCTGACTTCGGCGCGGCAAACAGGGATTCCGTGGATTATCCGGACTACGGGGCCAAGGTCTCCGAGGCCGTGTCCCGGGGCACGATGGATCGCGGCATCCTGATCTGCGGCACGGGCATCGGCATGTCGATTGTGGCGAACCGTTACCCCAAAGTGCGCGCGGCGCTTTGCCACGACCATTTCACGGCCCAGATGAGCCGCGAACATAATGACGCCAACATCCTGGTCATGGGTGAGCGCGTCATTGGCGGAGGAGTGGCGTGCGACATCGTGAAGACCTGGCTTGAAACGGAGTTTGTCGGCGGTCGGCATCAGCTGCGGCTGGATAAGATAACGAACATCGAGAAGACCGTCACGAAGTCCTAAAAGCCGTCTTTGCGAGCGGAGCGAAGCAATCTCGCCGTTCATGGGAGTAACATCGAGATTGCCGCGTCGCTCCGCTCCTCGCAATGACGGCAAAGGGATCTTTACGAAATTTTCAAACATTTTTATTATCAATTACTATCAAAAGGATACGAATCATGTCAGAACTAAAAGCAGCGGATATCGATGTGTACAATGCGATCAAGGGAGAGAAAGAGCGCGAGCTTTCCAAGATCGTTCTCATTGCATCGGAAAACTACGTGAGCCAGGCCGTGCTTGAAGCTCAGGGCTCGGTGTTCACGAACAAATATGCCGAAGGGTATCCCAACCGCCGCTACTATGGCGGGTGCGAGTTTGCCGACGCCGTGGAGACGCTGGCCATTGATCGGGCAAAACAGCTCTTCGGCGCCGAGCACGTGAACGTTCAGCCCCATTCAGGGTCCTCGGCGAACATGGCCGTGTACTTCAGCGTACTCAAACCCGGCGATACGATCCTGGGCATGGCGCTGCCGCACGGCGGACATCTGACGCACGGCGCGTCGGTCAGCTTCTCCGGCCAGCTTTACCAGTCCTTCTCCTACGGGGTGGATAAAAAAACGGAACTGCTCGACTACGATGCGGTCGAGCGGCTTGCACTGGAGCATAAGCCGAAAATGATCGTGGCCGGCTACAGCGCCTATTCCCGCGTCCTCGATTTTGAGCGGTTCCGAAAGATCGCGGACAAGGTCGGCGCAATGCTTATGGTTGACATCGCCCATATCGCCGGCCTCGTTGCGGCGGGCGTACACCCGAGCCCCGTCCCCTATGCGGATTTTGTGACGACAACGACGCACAAAACGCTGCGCGGACCGCGCGGCGGCATGATCATGTGCAAGGAAAAGTTTGCCAAGGCCGTGGACAAGGTCATCTTCCCCGGCATCCAGGGCGGCCCGCTGGTGCATGTGATCGCCGCCAAGGCGGTCTCATTCAAGGAAGCGCTCCAGCCGGAGTTCAAGGACTATCAGCTCCAGGTGCTGAAAAACGCCCAGGCGCTTTCCGAGGTGCTCGTGGCGGACGGTTTCCGCATCGTTTCGGGCGGGACGGACAACCACCTGATGCTCGTGGACCTCACGCCGAAAGGCATCACCGGCAACGAGGCTGAAAAGGCGCTCGACGTTGCGGGCATCACGTGCAACAAGAACAGCATCCCTTATGACCAGAAGCCTCCGGTCGTGACCAGCGGCATCCGCCTCGGCACGCCGATCGTGACCACGCGCGGCATGCGCGAGCCCGAGATGAAGATCATCGGCGACTTTATCTGCGAAGTGCTGGCGAACGGCAAGTCGCCCGAGAAGCTAAAGGCCATCAAGAAGCGGACAAAGGCCTTCTGCCGCAAGTTCCAGCTGTTTAAAGCATAACAGCAGGGATTCTGACACGGAAGGGGCGGATGAAAAACGGATAAGGGCGGATAGTGCAGAGCCTTAACTGCCTCTTCATAGCCGTTATCCGCCTTGATCAGTGTCAAAGGTTTTGAGCCTATCATGACGACCAAACAGCAACGCCCCTCATGGGACGAATATTTTATGGAGATCGCGCACCTGGTCAAGCGGCGCGCGACCTGCCTCCGCCGCCAGGTCGGGGCAGTTCTGGTCAAGGACAAGAACATCCTTGCCACCGGGTACAACGGCGCTCCTTCGGGCATTGAGCATTGTCTCGTTCGCGGCTGTCTGCGCGAGCAGATGGGCATCCCTTCGGGAGAACGCCATGAGATCTGCCGGGGGCTCCATGCCGAACAGAACGCCATCATCCAGGCAGCCAAACACGGAACGAATATCGACGGCGCCACGCTCTACTGCACGAACCAGCCCTGCGGCATTTGCGCAAAGATGATCATTAACTGCGGAGTCAAGCACATCATCTTCGAGGAAGGCTATCCCGATGCGCTGGCCGCGGAGATGCTGAAGGAATCGGGCATCAAGGTAACGCAGTATGTGAAGGAAACGAAAGTCTGAAGGTAAGACGGTAAGAGGGTAGGAAGGTAAGACCTGTCTTTCCTGCTTACCTTCTTACGTTCCTCCCTTCTTACCCTCACGCTTCAAACATGGACTGATCTTATGCGCTGCCCCTATTGCACCAGCCTCGACAATAAAGTAGTGGACTCCCGGATGGGGAAAGAAGGCGAATCCATCCGGCGGAGACGGGAATGCCTCAAGTGCGAGGGGCGTTTCACGACCTATGAGCGGGTGGAGGAGATGCTGCCGCAGGTCATTAAAAAGGATTCCCGGCGCGAGCCCTTTGATCGGCTGAAGATCCTGAGCGGTCTGAGAAAAGCCTGCGAAAAGCGGCCCATCAGCATGGAACTGCTCGAAAAGACCGTCGATGAGATCGAAAAGGCGCTTCAGGAAAAAGGGCTCAAGGAAATCCCGAGTACGGTCGTGGGTGAAGAGGTAATGGAGCGTCTGCACAAACTGGATGAGGTCGCTTATGTCCGGTTCGCCTCGGTCTACCGTTCTTTCAAGGACATCAACGAGTTCATGAGCGAGCTCAAGGACATCCTGGGCAGCAAGGAAATGAAAACGCTCAAGGACGGCAGTTGAATTTCGGATTGCGGATTTCGGATTTTCCAACCTACACTGAGTAGTCTCTCACCCCACGAAGTGTGTGATCTATGGTTGTTTGCCGCACCCACTTGTAACGATTCGACCTGTTAATCCGAAATCCGCAATCCGAAATTAGAAAGCCCGCAATCCGAAATGAATCATATCATCGTTGATATAGCTGTCGGTGTTTCCGTCAACAAGACGTTCCACTACCGCGCTCCCCTGGAAATGCAAGGGCGCCTTGTCGAGGGGTCGCGTGTGCTGGTGCCCTTTGGCAGCAGGACCATGATCGGAAC
>JAYTJE010000113.1:0-5354 GCA_043731355.1 Nitrospirota bacterium | reverse complement strand
ATATTCGATGAAGCGGACTGCGAACGCATCGAGGAAATGGGCGGGAACGGGCATCCCGACGCGGCGGAGAAGCAGGCGGCGGCGGTCTATCAGCTCCTGAACGGCGGGAAGTATTCGATCATCGATTATGAACTGCTGTTCCGCACCCCTGAGCACGAGGACCGGGTCAAGGCATCGAGGCGGCATTCCTACCTGGACGATATGCGGGACCGGATGGAGCGCACACCGCTCCCGCCCCATCTCTCGCGGACCGAGATCCTGGGCGTACCGTACATCTTCGGCCATGCGGAAAGCACCGGCGGCAGGATGTGGGTCGTGGGACGGAACGCCAGGTTGTACGATTATTTTCTGCCCGAACGCTGGCGCAAGACGCCGTCCCTCAGCCTGTCGGACGACAACGAGGTCTACTACACGGTCACCAAGGACAACATCCATCTGGTCTGGAAAACGTCACGCGTGGGCGAGTTTCCCGCTGATCGGAAATACAGCGCTGAAGAGCTCGTGAAGATTCGGAAGTACGGTATCAACAGCCCCTTCGAGGAGTTCGCCATTTCCCAGACCTTGAACGAAATGGGGATCCATGCCACCTATGTCCGCGCCATCTACGTGACCGGCAGTTTGAAGATCGAGATCTCCGCGGACGACCGGAAGTACCAGTCCCACCGATCGATCGTGGACATCAACGACGTGCCGGTGCTGGCCGCTGAACATAACTACATTACGATCCATGGTTACTACAACGGCCCTGATGAATGGGTGTCGCTGCAGGACGGCTCGTTGCTTACCCCCCTGAATCTGGCCAAAGCGGTGAAAAACAAGACCATCGATGCGGCGCACGGCAAAGCCTACCTGGAGAGGGTCGTTGCGCGGCTCAGGGCGGCGGGATACGACGGTTCGCTGCTGAAGCCCAATGACCTGCTTATCGCGCTCGATGCGCAGGGACAGGTCGTGAAGGACAAAACGGGAGAAGCGGACGTCATTATCTGCAATTTCGAAGTGATCTGGAAAACAGGCGATACGCAATGAATGAGCTTTTCTCCGGGAAGCGCTACTGCCCTTTCCTGACCTGACAGCTTTTAAACACACACTCTATCTCTGCCTTCAGACTGTTAAAATAACCCCTATGAACGGCTGTTTTTGACATCAATCAGTTTTTCAACAATGGCGCGGGCCGTTTCCGGCTTGCTTGCGGAATCCTCAAAGGACAATGCGAGCTTTTTCCCGTTGACGCCGCCTTTTGCATTGATCTCTTCGGCCGCCATCTCATAGGAACGTTTCATGATCTCGCCGAACTTGGCTTGTTTGCCGGTGAGCGGCAGGGGGATGGTGAGGTCAAAGGTCTCGGCGGCGAACGCATACGTTGCACAGAGGCCTGCGATCAACAACAGCGCTGCTATTCGTGATAGTCGCTTCATAGTGTCCTCCTTGGGATAGGAAATGATTCACGATATCTCTTTACAGCATAGCAGACTTTATATGGCCTTGATGAACTCCCGGTTCAGCTTGGCGATGAACTGCGCCTTGATCCCCTTGGGGCAAACGGCCTGGCACTCATAGTGATTGCCGCAGTTGCCGAAGCCCTGCCGCAGCATCTCTTCCGTCATGACGCAGACCCGGCGCGCGGCCTCGACCCGCCCCTGGGGAAGGGCTGCGAGATGGGATACTTTCGCTGCCGTGAAAAGCATGGCCGAGCCGTTCGGGCAGGCAGCCACGCATGCGCCGCAGCCGATGCATTCGGCCGCATCCATGGCGAGGTCAGCGTCATGCTTCGGGATGAGGACCGTGTTACTATCCGGCACCCCGCCGGTATGGACAGAAATGTACCCGCCAGACTGGATGATCTTGTCGAAGGCGCCCCGGTCCACGATCAGGTCACGGATCACCGGGAATGCTTTTGCGCGGAACGGTTCGATGTAGATCGTATCGCCGTCCTTGAAATTACGCATGTGGAGCTGACAGACCGTGGTCTTCTTTCGCGGGCCGTGCGGGATGCCGTCGATCACCTGGCCGCAGGTCCCGCAAATGCCCTCGCGGCAGTCACTGTCAAAGGCGATGGGCTCGTCGCCTTGTTTGATCAGGCCCTCGTTCACCACATCGAGCATTTCAAGGAAGGACATGTCGGAGGAGACGCCCTTTGCCGCGTATTGAACGAGCTTGCCTTTATCTTCGGGGCCTTTTTGACGCCAGACGTAGAGTGTTAGATTCATGGGAACCTCGTTGGGAGGATTTGAGGGAAAGAAGGAAAGATGGAAAGAAAGTATGAACTTATTTTGTTTCTCCTACCCTCATTCCTTCCTACGTTCCTACCTTCGATCACTTGTAGCTTCGCGTTGCCAAGTGCGCATGCTCGAACACCAGCGGCTCTTTATGCAGCTCCGGTCCCTTGCCAACGCCCTTGTACTCCCAGGCGGAAACATAACTGAAGTTTTTATCGTCCCGCATTGCCTCGCCGTCCGGGGTCTGATGCTCGACACGAAAGTGGGCGCCGCAGGATTCGTCGCGCTGAAGCGCGTCCAGGGACAGGAGTTCGGCGAACTCCAGGAAGTCTGCAACACGGCCTGCTTTTTCGAGCTCCTGATTCAATTCCATCCCGCTGCCGGAGACGAGCACATTCTTCCAGAACTCGGCCCGGAGCTCCGGTATCCTTTGGAGCGCTTCCTTGAGGCTTGCTTCGCTTCGTGTCATGCCCACATTGTCCCACATGAGCTTGCCGAGCTCGCGGTGAAACTCGCTGGTTGTTTTCTTCCCCTTGATGGACAAAAGCCTGTTCGTGAATGCCCCGACTTCCTCGCGAGATCCTTTGAACTCAGCACTTTCTGTGCTGATGGCGCCGGGTTTTGCATTGGCCAGATAATTTCCGATCGTATAGGGAAGGATGAAGTACCCGTCCGCCAGACCCTGCATGAGTCCGCTCGCGCCAAGCCGGTTCGCGCCGTGGTCGGAATAGTTCGCTTCGCCGAGAACGAAGAGCCCGCGCAGATTGCTTTCGAGGTTATAGTCCACCCAGAGCCCGCCCATGGCGTAGTGCGGCGCAGGGTATATGCGCATGGGTTGTTGATAGGCGTTCTCGGCGGCGATGCGTTCGTACATCTCGAACAAGTTTCCGTAGCGCTCGCGGATCGCGGACTCACCGTCACGTTTGATCGCATCGGCAAAGTCAAGATACACGCCCCGTCCACCCGGGCCTACGCCGCCGCCTTCGTCACAGACCTCTTTGGCAGCGCGTGACGTGACATCCCGTGCAGCCAGGTTGCCATACGCAGGATATTTCCGCTCGAGGTAATAGTCTCGCTCTGCTTCGGGAATCCTGCCGGGTGCGCGTTTATCGCCCTTGAGCTGCGGCACCCAGACCCTGCCGTCGTTCCGGAGCGATTCAGACATGAGCGTAAGTTTTGCCTGGTGGTCTCCGGTGACCGGGATGCAGGTGGGATGGATCTGCGTGAAGCAGGGGTTCGCGAAATAGGCGCCCCGTTTGTGCGCCCGAAAGGTCGCATTGACGCTGGACGTGAGCGAGTTCGTTGAAAGGAAAAAGACATTGGTATATCCGCCCGAGCAGAGGCAGACCGCGCCGGCTGCGTAGGACTCGATCCTGCCGGTCACGAGATCGCGCACCGTTATGCCTTTTGCTTCGTTGTTCACGACAACGAGGTCCAGCATTTCGGTCCGCGGGTGGAGGGTTACGCCTCCCGCCCGCACCTGGCGCAAAAGCGCTCCGTACGCGCCGAGCAGCAGCTGCTGTCCGGTTTGGCCACGGGCATAGAACGTTCGCGAAACCTGGGCGCCGCCAAAGGAGCGGGTGGCAAGGTACCCGGCGTAGTCGCGCGCAAAGGGCACACCCTGCGCCACACACTGGTCGATGATATTGGCTGAGAGTTGCGCGAGCCGGTATACGTTCGCTTCACGCGACCGGAAATCGCCGCCCTTGATCGTGTCGTAAAAAAGCCGTTCGATGCTGTCGCCATCGTTCGGATAGTTCTTGGCGGCGTTGATCCCGCCCTGGGCGGCAATGCTGTGGGCGCGGCGGGGTGAGTCCTGGCAGCAGAAGACGTCAACGTTGTACCCGAGTTCGCCGAGGGAAGCCGCGGCCGACGCGCCGGCAAGGCCCGTGCCGACCACGATGATGCGGTACTTCCGCTTGTTCGCGGGGTTGACCAGCTTCATTTCAGCAAGACGCTTGTCCCACTTCTGATGGAGCGGGCCTGATGGTATGTTGCCGTCGAGGATCATGGTTCACTCCAACCACGAAAAACTAAATTCTCATTCGGACAAGATGGAATCAAAGTCTTGCGCCACGAAGAGCACGAAGGTCACGAAGAAGTCGAAGAAAACAAGATTAATATAGTGCTTTTAACTTCGTGTGCTTCGTGCTCTTCGTGGTAAATGTTCTTGCCTTATCACTTCAATATCCCCAGAACGATCACCACCGGTATCGCCGCATATCCGAGAAACAACACTACAGCCGTAATCGTCCCCGCCTTTACCATGATGGCCAGGCTTTTGTCGTTGTTCAGCCCCCAGGTCTGAAACGAACTCTGGATCCCGTGGGTCAAATGGAGCAGCAAGGCGGTCAAAGAAACCAAATATACCAGCACGATACCCGTCTGCTGAAAGCTCTGCACGACCATGGAGAGAACATCGGGTCTGCCGGCGGCATCAAGGTTCCGGACAGCAGCGATGGCGGGATTCGTGACCTGAAAGGTGAATTGCAGGAGGTGATAGATGAGAAAAGAAAAGATCAAGATGCCGGACCAGATCATGTTCCGGCCCGAGAAGGTTGTGCTCAAATGGTTCGTGACTGTGTAGGCCTGCGGTTTTGAAGCCCGGTTCTCAAGCGTGACCACGATGCCGTGATAGATATGGAGAAGGATTGCTGTGATCATCAGTAGCCGGATGGCCCAGAGAAAGGGCGGGAAAACATGCAGTCCCGCGGCGTAGGCATTCAGCCAGCTCACGTAAATGGTGGAGTTCCCCAGAACGTGGAGAATGACGAACAGGACCATGATCTGGCCCGTGATCGTCATAAGGAGCTTTCTGCCGACAGTTGATTTTGGAAAAAACATGGGCGACTCCTTAAACTTTTCAAATTATATCTGAATCGATGAAGCAAAACAAGTACTATCGAAAAACTGTCAAGCCAAAGTAGAAATGTCCTAGCGAAAAAACGGTCATTGACAGTGATAATATAAAAATGGGTCTTCTCCGTGTCGATAACATGATTTTGAGACCTTTTACAGCGGCGGCAACATGCACGTTAGGATTTTCAAACGGAGATACTCTTCATCTCGTAATCCGTATGCCCGACGCTGGATGACTCTGATCTTGTTGTTTAGACCCTCGACAAAACCGAGGGATAC
>JAYTJE010000112.1:0-7706 GCA_043731355.1 Nitrospirota bacterium | reverse complement strand
TGCCGCGAACCGTCCCGCATAATGTTGCGCGGGAAACTTCTGCTTCGAGCAGTACTCCCGCTCACGTTCGGTGAACACTCGCTCCAAAAAACCGGGATGGCTGCTCACGGCCTTGTCGATGCGGTCGATCTTGACGAGATCCACTCCGATTCCAACGATCATGTGTCCCCCTGATGGATCGTTATTCAAGATTCAAGATTCAACATTCAAGATTCAAGATTCAAAGTATTGAATATTCCTTTTTGAGTTTTGAATCGCGTTGAAAATCCGCTTACAGTAAAGCGATCATTTCCCGGACCGCGCGCTCAAGCCCCACCAGCGACGCGCGGGAGATGATGCTGTGGCCGATATTCAATTCCTCCACTTCGGGGATCCGGGCGACGGGCCGCACGTTCACATAGTTGAGGCCGTGCCCCGCGCCCACGCGCAGGCCCAAGCTTGCCGCAAGCTTCGCGGCTTCAACCAGCTTATCGAACTCCCGTGAGCGGTCCCGGTCGCTCCCGGCGTTCGCATAGGCGCCGGTATGGATCTCGACCCAGTCCGCGCCGGATTTTCTGGCTGCGGCGATCTGTTGGTCATCGGGGTCCACAAAGAGGCTGACGCTGATATTTCCCTGCTTCAGTTTCCCGATATATTCGGTAAAAAAAGCGATGCGCGAGGCAACCTCGAGGCCCCCCTCGGTGGTCAGCTCTTCCCGTTTCTCCGGCACCAGCGTCGTGAGCTCGGGCTTCACCTCGAGCGCAATGCGCCGCATCTCATCGGTGGCGGCCATTTCCATGTTCAGTTTGGTCTGCACGGTCTGGCGCAGCAGCCGAAGGTCGCGGTCCTGGATATGCCTCCGGTCCTCGCGCAGATGCACGATGACCCCTTCGGCGCCGGCCAGCTCGGCAAGCACCGCCGCGGCCACGGGATCGGGCTCCGTCCCTTGCCGCGCCTGGCGCAGCGTGGCAATATGGTCCACGTTCACAGAAAGCTTTGGCAAAGCTTGCTTCCTCCTCGTCGTTATTTTACACGATATTAACATCTCTCCTGTAAAATATCCAGAAATTTGTCTCTGCATCTTTGCAGCGACGCGAAAGGAAGCGGCCTTGACCGCGCCGGGCGTCTCTGATATAGTTACGCCATCACAAGCGCTGAGGAGGAACCCCCTATGGTCCGCATATTCAAATACTGCATGATGTTCGCGTTGCTGTTTCTGTCCGCCCACCCGGTTTCCGCGCAGGAAACCAAAACCGTTTCCGCGGAAGGCGTGGCGGCGGTCCAGCAAAATGCCGTGGACATCGCCCGCGATGCCGCTATCGAGGACGCCCAGAAAAGGGCTGTTGAGCAGGCCATCGGCATCATGATCGATTCCCAGACCCAGGTGGAGAACTACCAGGTCATCAGCGACAAGATCCTGTCGCAGATCAAAGGCTACATCAACCGCTACAACGTCACGGGCGAGACCCGGGATGGGACGCTTCTGCGTGTCCGCATCACTGCCGATGTCTCGCTCGGCAAACTGAGCGATGATCTGTCGGCCATCGGCGTCCTTATGGGCCAGATGCACAAACCGCGCACCATGATCATGATCGTGGAACAGAACCTCGGGGAGGAAGTGAATGCCTGGTGGCTCGAGCCCCGCGGAGGGCAGGCTGACCTGAGCGTGGTCGAGAACTCCTTCATGGACAGGTTCACCGAAAAAGGATTTTCCTTCATTGACCACCAGACGGCGTCTAAAGAGATCCACGTGACCGCGGCCTACCGTGTCCAGAACCTCTCGGCGGCCCAGGCACGGACACTGGCGAACCAGGCCGACGCCGAGGTCGTGATCATCGGCAAGGCCGTAGCCAAGCTCTACGGCGAGGTGGGAGGCGGGCTCAAGTCGGTCCAGGCCGACCTCTCGGCAAAAGCGGTGCGCACGGACACGGGCCAGGTCATTGCCGCAACCACCCAGCATGCGGCGGGCGTCCATATTGCGGAGACCAGCGCCGGGACCGAAGCGCTCCGAAAAGTGGCGAACCTGGCGGCGGACGACCTGATGACCAAGATCCTTGCGGTCTACTCGAAAGAGACCGGCGGCACACGGCCCGTGACCATCACCATCACCGGGCTGAGCAAACTACAGTTCGTAAAATTCAAGGATGTGCTGAGGAACCAGGTGCGCGGCATCAAGGACCTGCATGAACGAAGCTTCAGCAACAGCACGGCGAAGATCGAGGTGGAATCCAAGTCGAGCGCTCAGGCGCTTTCTGACGAACTGGCGCTGAAGGACTTCGGCACGTTCAGCGTCGAGGTCGTGAACTCTACCGCGAATACGCTCGAATTAAAGGTGGCCCCGAAATAGAAGAAGCAGGGTTCGGTAGGCAGGGTTCTGGGTACAGAAATCTGAAGGCTGCTGACTTTTGTCCGGCGTTCTTGTCTATTTTCCTGCACCCTGGACCCCGGACCCTGTACCCCGCACTTCCCTGATCTCCGTATGCCTGATCTGCCCGCCGAGGTTCGCGGTGAGGCCCGCGATTCCCGCCGAAGCAAGCGCGATGATAAGGACAAGCGCAATATACCACTGAGGAATCACTCCGGTTTTTCGAAAAAGGAACAGGCCTCCCAGTGCGGCCGCTCCAAGCAGTTCTATCAGCGCCAGCGCCAATGTTGCCATTTCCGCGTGTGTGCCGATGGAGGCCTCGGTCACGCTCGGCAGATCTTTTACGATCTTTTCCGCCTCGCCTCCCGTGAAGAACACCGGAATGGTGATGAGCGCGATCAGGACGAACAGTCCAAGGCCCAGGAGCTTCACCTCGCCGCTCTTGCGCGCCAGGCCGTAGCCGAGCACCAGAAGCGCGCCCGGCATACCGATCACGGGAAAATGATTGATTATAAGATGGACATGCGCCCAGTTCATAATGCCTGCCTCCTTATTGGTCCACTACTTTAAACAGGACCGGTCCTTATCGAGGTCCGCCCTGAACTCTGCTACCCTCTGCTTTTTCTCCTCATCGCTCCATCCCAGTTCCCTGCCTGCCAGGGCCGCGATCTTTTCCGCCTGCTGATCTCCGCGTCCGGCCGAGATCCCCAGATGCATTCTCCGAAGCACAATGTCCGAAATCGTCTTTGCACCCTCTTCCCGCAGACCGAACAGGACCTGCGCATAAAGGTCGCGGCTGTCCGAAGCAATGGGCGCCCGCAACGAAGGCTCTTTGCGCGCCAGTTCGAGCACATCCCCGGCCCTGGCTCCGTAGAACGATATGAGATGCCGCACCGTATCGCTTGCCAGGGCATAGCGGGATGCAAGCTCGGGGACCGCGTCCCGCATATATTCCTCGTAGGAGACCGGCAGCCCGCCCGGCAGGGGCTGTTTGTCGGTCACGCAGGGGGCGGTTCTGCCAAGGGCCTTGCACACGGCATTCACCGTGTCCTTCGCCATATTGCGGTACGTCGTGAGTTTGCCGCCGGCAATCGTGATGATCCTGCCGGTCTTTCCCTCTTTGATAACCCGGTGCTTGCGTGAGATCTTCGACTCGCTCGCGCCCGAGAACGCAAGCGGCCGGACGCCCGCATAGGTATAGAGAATGGACTCTTTCGCCAGGTTCATTCCCGGAAGCACCCGCCTGCTCTCGGTCAGGAGGTAATCCACGTCATCCTTCCGCGCATGCACCTCATCGAGGTCGCCCCGATATTCCGTGTCCGTGGTGCCGATGAGCGAGTAGGCGCCGAACGGGATGATGAAAAACATTCTGCCGTCTCGCGAGGTCACGAACAGCGCCTGTTCCGACAGTTTGGGCAGCACCAGGTGAATGCCCTTGGTCGGATGAATGATCTTGTGGTCGTTAATATCGCCCGCCTGCCGGACCGTATCAATCCACGGCCCTGCCGCGTTCACCAGGACTTTTGAGCGAAAAGCCTTTGTTCCGCCCGAGAGCACATCCCTGACCGTCACCGTGATAGCGTCCTGTTCCTCTATCTTTTCGACGCGGTGATAGTTCAAAAGAACTGCTCCGGCCTTGCGCGCGGAGACGATATTCTCCATCACGAGGCGTTCGGGCATCATGATCTGATGGTCGTAGAACAGGGCGCTGCCCGTCAGTCCTTCCCTGCTCAGATGCGGCGCGAACCCGAGTGTTTTCTCTTTATTGGAAGTGAAGTAATGCGGAATGTCCTTTTCGTGCGACAACAGATCGTAGAGATGAATGCCGATGGACATAATCGCCCTGCCATGGGGATCTTCTTTATAGATAGGAATAAGGATCGGCAAGGGGTGGATGAGGTAGGGCGCCTGCCGCCGCAGGATGGCCCGTTCCCGAAGTGATTCCGCCACGAGATCGACCTCGAAGTTGGCAAGGTACCGGAGTCCGCCATGGATCAGGCGCGTGGACTTGGACGTGACGCCCGAGGCAAAGTCTCCCTTTTCAAGCAGCAGGCACGAGAGCCCCCGCAGCGCCGCATCGCGCGCCACCCCGGCGCCGGTAATGCCGCCGCCGATGACGATGAGGTCATGGAGAAAATCCGAATGAGGGAGCGAAGTCATGCTCATTTTCACCAAACCCGTTCTGTCCTACGCCGTTCCCGACTGGGGGCCCCGCTGCGGCAAATCCAGGAGATACGCGAGCATTTCTCTTCTTTTTTCGAACAGGAGCGCGTCCTGCTCATTCCCTGAACCGATGTCGATCGGTTTGAGCTCTACGTGAAGATCTGAAATGAGCGCAATGAGCCGATCGGCGGCCAGCGCGTACAGGTCCACATCCTCTTCAATGTTCGCATGGCCATTCTGTTCGATGGCCTTTATCGCGTTGGTAAGCTCGGGGTATAGTTTCCGGATATGCGCCCGCACGGCCTCATAGACAACGATGACGGACTGCACATCGTCGCGAACAAGGTCCGAAAGTCTTTTGGTGAAAACAGCTACTTCTTCCCTGGCAGCTTCCATCTGTTCCTTGGTGATCGATCCATGGTGCAGGAACTCCCGGAGCCGCTCTTTGTAGTGCGTCTTGACGTCCTCGATCAGTTCATGTTCTTTATTCCCGTTGTTCCTCTCGTTGATAAGGACGGTGCCGGACAGGTCGCAGAGGGTGTCAACCCGCGCCAGATTGTCACGGACATATTTCAGGATGTCGCTCAGTTCGGAGGCCAGCGCCAGCCATTGCTTCTTCAGCGCGTCGAGTGCCTTCTTCCGCTCCTCGACCATCCCCTGGAGCCGCTCCCGTTTTGTTATTTCTTCTTTTTTCTTCAGACCGAGTCTGTTGATCTCCTCTTCCGCCGACCGGATGAAGTCTGTCGGTTTTTTGAGCTCAAGGAACGACAGAACATGCTGGTAATAGAGATACTGTTCCACAACGGATTTAAGCGTGGGACTCACGAAGTGGGAATGGCTGAGCGCGCCATAGAGCATCTTGTCATGAAAACCTTCGGCGGTCGTCGCGTGAAACTCGCCTCGCTCGTAGATCTCAACAGCCGCAAGCAGCTCGCTGTACCGCGCCAGGTCCTCGCTGCGGAGCTTCCCGCTTTCATCGTCTTTGGGGCTGTCGAGGAAGACCTTCAGATCTTCCCGCGAAGGATTGAGATCATCGTTGACGACGAACCTGAGGCCAAATATGGTGTTGTCTTTTGTCATAGGGAGACGCGCTTCGTTCGTAGGATAATGCATCATACCGATTTATGTGTGCGGGGTCAAGAGATTCGGGAGGAGTAGCCTTAGAGCCTTAGTGCATACCGCTGACTCCGGGGAATTTCTGGCGCCTTTTTATGCTTCTTAAGATGGTCCACAAGCTGATCGACAAAATCTTCCTCGCCCAGAAGCGCCTGCCCCCTCACCGCTGTCCAGATCGTAGGCTTTCCTATGCCCCCGCTTACGAATTTCCTGTACTCCTCCTCAGCCTTTCCCCGCTTCCCGCTAAACTGACCCAGCACCCAGTCTGTTGTAAGGGTGGGATGGGACTTCTCGCTGCCTGCCGTTGCATGATAGCTGGACCACTTCCAGTCCGACGGCTTTTCCACCATCCTGGCCCTGACGGGATTCAGGACGACATAGCGGCAAACTTCAAGGAGATGCTGTCCTTTTGTATCAGGATGGCCTTGTACCTGCCCTGGAACAAATGGCCTGTTTTGCGGTTCCCCTTGTTGAAGAACTGCGTATAGACGCCATTTAACTGGCGCATGCCAAGGGATATATTTCCGTCGGAAGTTTCGATCAAAAGGTGGTAGTGGTTGGTCATGAGGCAATTGCGTGGCATATCCAGTTATAGCGTTTATTTACCTGCTATGAGGTTTGCTATGAGGTTTGTATTCCGTTATTGACGTTTTATTGTTGGCTGGTGTATACTCCTTCTATGAAGAAAACAATTGATACAATCATTGAAGAAGTACTTTCTCTATCCCCGCAAGCGCGTGCTTTCGTTGCTGAGAAACTCATTGAAAGCCTCGATTCGGAGACGGAAGCCACACTGTCTCCCACTTGGCGTGACGAAATTCGCAAACGTTGTCGTGAGATAGACGAAGGCTCGGTAGAGTTACTGGATGCCGAGAATGTGTTTGCCCGAGGCTACGCGGCACTCGGATGAAACCTTTTCGCTTCCATCCTGAAGCCGATGCCGAGATGATGTCCGCGGCAAAGTTTTACGAGAAGCAACAAAAGCACCTCGGTAAAAGGTTCCTTGTATCTGTCCAGGACACCCTCAACAGAATCCAAGTCAATCCTCTCCTCTATCAGGAAATCGAAGACGGCGTCCGTCGTTCTATCACGACGAAGTTTCCCTTCGGCGTTGTATTTCGGATCAGGTCGGATAAATACGTGATTGTCGCAGTGGCACATCTTCATCGTGATCCCGGCTACTGGAAAAATCGCATTTCATAATTCTTCACACACGTAGGCTGTCTGATATTTGATGATGCGTGGATTCCAACGCGCCGGTCACGCGCCGCCTTTTGGCGCGTCGCTGTGGACCGGCAGGTTAGGCAAATGTTGGAGCCTTAGTGGAGCCTTAGGGTCGGAGCCTTAGGGTCAGGTCTACTTTCATGTCCTTTTCTTCTTCGCGCTTATAATCCTGCTAATCGAGGTAAAATACATACCCAGATGATCTGCGATCTCACGCTGACGGTAACCGTGCTTCTCAACCGCTTCGCTGATCGCTTTATTTCGTTTCATCATGTTGCCAAGCGCTTTATCATTGAACAACTTTTCAAGAGATGGCCTGTCTGCATACCGCTGACTCCGGGGGATTTCTGGTACCTTTCTATGCTTCTTAAGATGATCCACAAGCTGATCGACAAAATCTTCCTCGCCCAGAAGCGCCTGCCCCCTCACCGCTGTCCAGATCGTAGGCTTTCCTATGCCCCAGCTTACGAATTTCCTGTACTCATCCTCAGCCTTTCCCCGCTTCCCGCTAAACTGACCCAGCACCCAGTCTGTTGTAAGGGTGGGATGGGACTTTTCGCTGCCTGCCGTTGCATGATAGCTGGACCACTTCCAGTCCGACGGCTTTTCCACCATCTTGGCCCTGACGGGATTCAGGACGACATAGCGGCAAACTTCAAGGAGATGGCTGTCCTTTTGTATCAGGATGGCCTTGTACCTGCCCTGGAACAAATGGCCCACTCTGCCGTGGCGCTTGTTGAACAGTTGCGTGTAGACACCGTTCAGTTGGCGCATGCCGAGGGCAAGGTTGCCGTCCGGCGTCTCGATAAGCAGATGATAATGATTGGTCATCAGGCAATAAGCGTGACAGATCCAGTGA
>JAYTJE010000111.1:0-2306 GCA_043731355.1 Nitrospirota bacterium | reverse complement strand
TTTTTCATTTTAAAACTCATGCGAGCTTTTCATCAGAAGCCCCACGCCCGCGTAGGTGAACAGCACGATCACAAAACCAACAATGCCCATCCAGGTTACTTTCGGGCCCGACCAGCCCCGCACTAACCGCGCATGAAGATAGAGGCTGTAGAAGAACCAGACAATGGTGGTCCAGAGCTCTTTGGGCGTCCAGAGCCAGTAGGTGCCCCAGGCGAGGAACGCCCAGATTCCTCCGAAGATCATGGCAATGGAAAAGAGCACGTAGCCGAGCAGCAGGCTCCGGTATTGGTTGCTCTCCGCACGGACGTCATTTCCGTAGCGGTCGAGCAGACCGAAGACCGCGCCGATGGCGAAGAGCGCATAGGAAACAAACGACAGCATCACGTGGAGCTCGAACCAGATGGTCTTGAGCACGGGCGGCATGCCCCCGCTTACCGGCGGCGAAAACGCGGATCCGGCGAGGAAGAACATGATAAGCGGCGTCGTCAGGTAGGTGAAGAGATCGCGTTCACGGTTCCACGCGGCAATGAGGTAAACAACACCGATGGCAAACGCAAGAAAGCCGAGCGTATCGTGCATGCCGATCAGCGGTATTCTTCCGAACCGCAGCGCCGAAGCCACGATAAGATAAGCATGCAGCGCAAGGGCCGGCAGCATGAAACGCGGCCGTACCAGGGAGAGGGGATAGAGTATGAAAAGGAGATAGTCCATAGATTTCAAAAAAGCGCAATGCGCTCACCCGCCGTTTAATGCGGGAGCAAGACGCAAAAGGCATTCCGGAAAACCGGAATGCCTTTTTATATTTTCAGTATGTCCGCGGCGGAACTTACTTCTTGCCGAGGATGGCTTCTTTTGCCGCCTTGGCTACGCGGAACTTCACGACTTTCTTGGCCGGGATCTTGATGGCTGCGCCGGTTTGGGGGTTCCTGCCCATGCGCGCCTTGCGCTGAACGAGGACGAGCTTGCCGAGGCCGGGAAGCGTGAAGGCATTCTTTGCTTCCTTGTAGGCAAGTGCCGCCATATCTTCGAGAATCTGAACCGCCAGTTTCTTTTTGATGTCCGCCTTCTTCGCGATGTGGTCCGCAATCTGTGACTTCGTCATTGCTTTTGC
This sequence comes from Nitrospirota bacterium, assembly GCA_043731355.1. GTDB lineage: Bacteria > Nitrospirota > UBA9217 > UBA9217 > UBA9217 > GWC2-56-14. Next base: position 1,195 of record JAYTJE010000111.1, on the reverse strand, counting down.
CATGAACTTCCTCCTTAAAATAAAATGGAAACGAGAATATTCCACTGCCCGAAGGCAGAGTGATCCTGTTTTTCGAGGGAAGTATAAACACTCTCAAATAAAATAGCAAGAACAATTTTGCCGATTATGGGGTAATTTCGGGGTAATGTCGGGGTAATGCCGGGGAGCGGCCCTCTCTCCGGCTGCCGTGCCCAAGAAGGATACCCGGTTTTCGAGGTTGACTTAAACGTTTGATTTATGCTAATTTACCGTACTGAGGCGAACCATCGCAGGGCAAAAAATACTGATCAGGAGGCGAAACCAATGGCAACGAAAGCGAATTTCATTCTGAAAGTACAGGACGCAAAACTGGCGGATGTACAGAAGGCGCTCAAGGACGCGAACATAAACGTCGTGAGCATTCTCGAGATCCATAAGGAAGAAGTGTAAATATCTTGGGACCGCTCCGTGCGGCGGTCCTTCTTCATCCTGCTGCTTACCATCCGGCAATCTGCTATACTAAAAACAACACTATGAAAATTACGCTCGTGGATCTCGAAAAAGTGGCCAAGGCCCTTGCCATTAAAGTGTCCTATGACGATCTGAAGACATCGAAGGGCGGGTCCTGCCGGGTGATGGAGACCCGCAGGATCATTATTAACAAGTACCTCCAGAATATCGATAAGATAAGCCTGTTGGCCCGGGAGCTGGGCAATTTCGATCTCAGCGGGGTCGATATCCCCAATCACGTGCGGAAAAAGATAGAGAAGGAAGCTGAACCGCGGGTCTGATGGAGCAGGTATCGGGTACGATCCGCAGGGGGTGCGGTTGTTATGAAAAATATCATTCTCTCCATAAGTCTTGCGTTGTTCTTCCAGGGTTGTACCTATGCCATTTCCCCGCAGTATTCCCGTCAGGCTGATAAAAAAAATTCTTTTAGCGAAGTTGCGCAGGACCCGGAGAACTATAAGGGGAAGCTGGTGATCATCGGCGGGACGATAGCCCAGGTCAGCAGTACGGACCGCGGTACGCTGCTCGAAGTCGAGGAGCGCGCCCTGGACTACTGGGGCCGGCCCGAGCGCACCAATAAAACGGGCGGCCGGTTCCTGTTGTTGTATCCGGCGCACCTCAACTCCCTGCTCTACGCTCCCGGCAGGGAGCTCACCGCTGCCGCAACCGTGGACGGCGCCGAGGCCGCGGGACTGGTAGCTCCCGG
>JAYTJE010000110.1:0-4108 GCA_043731355.1 Nitrospirota bacterium | reverse complement strand
CAGGCATCCGGGAAAACGCAATACGCGAAAATGAAGGACAATGTAATTTCAGAGCTTAAACGGTCCTTCAATCCTGAGTTTTTGAACCGGATCGACGATGTGGTCGTATTCCATACGCTCACCAACGAGCACCTGCTCACGATCGTGGACCTCCTGATCAACGAACTGAACAGTCTGATGATCGGGGACCGCGGCATACAGCTCGAGATCGGCCGTGACGTGAAAGAATGGATCATTCAAGAGAACTATCAGCCTACCTATGGCGCCAGGCCCATGCGCCGTGCCATACAGAAGTTCATAGCGGATCCGTTGTCGGAAGAAATACTTCGCGGCAGGTTCAAGGATATTCACCGGATAACGGTGACCCTGAAGGAAGGAATGGTCGTTTTTCAGGAAGAAGAAGTCGGCTTGCTTGCTAAGGTATAAGAGACCGGCAAAATCCGTCACTCCCGTCAGCATCGTGTTTGATCACTCACTCCTGAACAGCTTTCTGGTAAGAGCGGCGGGCGGTATTGCCGTATGCTCGATGAGGTAGGCGATTCCGGTGGTTTTCCCAGTCTGCCTGGCGAGCGCCGTCGTATCTTCGATCTCAAACAACGGCAGCACCCGTCCTGAAACGGTGGCGGGAACAACGACGATTATTTTCGCGGGATTCTGCTCCATCGCGGAGCTTGCTTTCACCCTTCGCGAAAATTGCTCGAAGTCCTTTTTGTAACTCCTGCCTCCCTGCCCCTTGCCATTGGAGCGAAGCTCAAACCAGTAAAAATCGATATCAAGCTTTCTGAATGCGTTCATATCGTAGGCAAACCGGGCCAACGCCAGTTGTGGCGTTTCACCACCGGGGACATGAAGCGGGATGCCGAACTTGATCGTCCGCTGAACAGCGCGGCAGGCCTTGCCAAGCTCCCGCGCGGCATTCACCACCGCGTCTCTTTTTAATTCCGACCATTGCCAAAAACTGGCGCCGAATGATACGCCGCTGGTTTCCGCTGTTTCAGCGGACACGTTTTCAAAAACCTTTTTAGCGGAAAGCGTTGTTCCGTATTTACGAAGGTATGCGCTGCGGATGGCAGCGCTCATGCCTTCCATGCGGTCATAGCGGAAGTCCTCGTCAAGCAGGATGCCATCAATAGAAAAAGCCGCAACCTCTTTGAATCGCTTCACCAGGTGGGCCACGACCTGCGGGTTTGCAAGGTCCATGCTGCCGGTAGGCTGGAGATTACCGCTTCGCAGGTCATACCGAAAGTCTTCCCACTCAGGATGTTTTTCGAGCGCGTGATTGTCAAGACGGGTCGGCAGGACCACATAAATCCGCAAGCCTGCCTGATGCGAAAGAAAGGTAAGATTCGTAAGCGAAGCAGCATCGATAGCGCCGTTTTTTACCGGCAGCCGCGCTATGACCGTGTTGGCGCCGCATGGCTTCAAACGTTGAAACAGTATCTCCAGATCATGATAGCGCGCCGGAATGGACTGCAGAAAGAAGGCATTCACCTGAGAATTCGTGCTTTCCGCGGCCTGAACAAACGATACGGAAATAAAGCACCCGAAGATAAATCCCCATAGGTATGGTGCGTATTTCTTTTCTGGTAGTAAAAAACCGGCCAAAGAATACCCCCTCGGGAACCCGCACTTATTACAGAAGTCCGGCCATTCTCGCCGCAGCGGCAACAGCCTGTACAGGATAGCGTCCGTCATCCCTGATGAAAAAAAGGTTTTTCGCCGCTCCCCGTTCAAGCCGTGTCAGGGTTCCTTCCCTGTCAGACATGATGGACGGTGTCGCGTACTGCATGTCGTCAGGCCTCTCCACCTGAAGCGCATCCGTAAAATGGTCCAGGAACGGTATTATTCCTTGAATGGGCCCGGTCAGCGCTCCCGGCCGGTCGCGTTCAGACGCCCGGAACGGGAACCAGGCGGTCAACGCCCGCTTCCCACAAGGCGCCGCGCTCTCGTCACCGTGTCTGCTTAAGGTCAGGCTAAAGAGCTCTTCGGGCCTGGCATAGTCGGAAAGGCAGATGGTCCCATGCCGCATTCCAACGGGGACGCCCTGGTCCATGATACCAATGAAATGATAACCGTCCTTGAGCTGCCCCCTGGTGTTCAGCAAAACAGCTCCGGACTCCGTCAGTCCGCCAGTGGCCACGAGCCCGACCTTGTTGCCCCGTTGCTCCACCAGGTCAGGGATTGGTTCAGAAAACCGCACAATGCCGTCATGGATCAGGATGACATCAAGCAGAAGGTCCGCTATTTTTTTAAAGCCCCGAGGTTCATACAGGGGTGAAACAGTAATCAAGGATATCAGTTTGCTTATTGGCAGATCATGCACAGGTTGGCCAAAAAAATATCGGGACTGAATGTCATAAAAGCTCAGGAGTTCCCGGCTGAAACGATACCGTTGCAGGAGTTTGCCGCTGTGTCGATGCTGCGCAAGGAAGGAAAAAATCCGGTTTTTGGAAGAACGTGCGGCGATCTTCTCAACCGCGAGGTAAAACTTGGCGATTCCGTCGATTTCTTGAGGGAATTCGCGTCTGAGCTCATCGAGAGTCTCGTTCTTTTCCGGGTAGACCGTGAGCCGTCGGTCCGGCAGCGCTACCTGGTAACTGGCCGATCGCACGGTGTCGCCATGCGCGAGGTTCGGGTCGGCATAGAGCTTCTGGAGTACCCCGTCACGCTCATCCCCGAACGACAGGGTCGGGCCCAGGGGGAACTGATAGCCCGCTGTTCGTGCAGGTACGAGCGCTCCCCCTACCTCATTCCCCGGCACGAAAACAACAACTTTCTTTCGCCGCCTGGCAAGGAGCGCCGCGGCTGCCAGCCCGCCAATGCCCGCTCCAAGAACCGTTAGATCAACCTTTGACAAACTTCTCCCCCTGCAGGAGCCACATGCGCTCCTCACGCGGACCGCGCCATTCAAAACAGGCCTAAAAAAAGGGAATAGAGCTTTTTTTTCAAGCGTCCTATTCCCTTATCGTAATACCACGTCATCCTGCGCTCATAATAACGCGGACGGTTACTTTTCTTTGTCGCGTTTTGCTTCTTTATGAGACAATCGGATTTTGCCCTGCCGGTCTATCTCAAGGACTTTAACGAGAATTTCGTCACCTTCTTTGAGCGCGTCCGTTACCTTTTCGAGTCTTTGTTCCGATATCTGAGAAATATGAAGCAGGCCGTCGGTGCCGGGGAAGATCTCGACAAAAGCGCCGAAATCCATGATCTTCCGGACTTTGCCCATGTAGAGCTTGCCAACTTCCGCGTCCTGGCAAATGCCCCGGATGATTTCCTTGGCTTTGTTGGCGGCAGCCTCGTCAGACGAGGCGATATTGATCGTACCGCTGTCCTCGATATCGATCTTGGCGCCTGTTTGCTCCACGATACCGCGGATCACCTTGCCGCCGCTCCCGATAACGTCCTTGATCTTGTCAGGATTGATCTGCATGGTAATAATCCGGGGCGCAAAAGGATTCAGGCTCTTTCTCGATTCAGCCAGCGTCTCATGCATTTTCCCGAGGATATGCAGCCGTCCCTCGCGCGCCTGGCCCAGCGCCGTTCGCATGATCTCGATGGTAATGCCCTCGATCTTCATGTCCATCTGAAGCGCCGTAATACCCTTGCTCGTGCCGGTAACTTTGAAATCCATGTCGCCCAGATGGTCCTCAAGACCGAGGATATCGGAAAGAATGATCACCTTGTCGCCTTCCTTGACGAGGCCCATGGCAATGCCGGCAACAGGAGCTTTGATCGGAACGCCCGCGTCCATGAGCGCAAGCGTGCCGCCGCAGACCGTGGCCATTGACGATGATCCGTTGGATTCGAGAATATCAGACACCAGCCTGATGGTATACGGAAATTCCTGCTTCGTCGGCAGCATCGGCTTCAGCGCACGCTCAGCAAGCGCGCCATGGCCTATTTCTCTCCTGCCGGGTCCGCGAAGAGGTTTCGTCTCCCCGACGCTGAAAGGCGGAAAGTTATAATGGAGCATGAAGGTCTTGAAGTACTCGCCTTCCAGGGAATCGATCCGCTGTTCGTCATCGGACGTTCCCAGGGTCGTCACGACCAGCGCCTGTGTTTCACCGCGGGTAAAGAGCGCGGAGCCGTGCGTTCGCGGAAGCAT
>JAYTJE010000109.1:0-6972 GCA_043731355.1 Nitrospirota bacterium | reverse complement strand
GGATGAAGGCAATGCGCTTTGGGTTTATAAATATAGCGGGGCGGGTGATGGATCATGCCCGCAGGTTACTGGTACGGATATCGGGAAATCAGCCATCAGGGAGGCTGCTGATAGAAGCACGTCAGAGAATTGCCCTTCTGGCGGCATCTCCCGGCTAAAGCAGAGTTGTGCCGACAAAAGAGTTTCTCGGAAAGACAGCTTAAGGGATAGGTGCGTCTTGTTCCAGTATTTTTGATGGCAGTTGGCGGGTTTTGATGTTTGGTATCGTCAGGTAAAGATAATTTTCACAAAATGAAACCGCCAATCGCTTAAAAAATACCCGTCACTGGGGGGTCTCTTGCTTTGATGGTGGATTATGGCCTCTCCCGCTCTTGCAAGAGCAGCCGCTTTTCGGTAGAATGAAAAAAGAAGGGAATGCGCTATGCCGGAATCGCTGTCAACAAAGTTTGCCCGCTGGGGGTTCAATTTCTTCCCCGCCTATCGCGGCACGGGCGCGCGCATCACCTCGATCGCGTCCGATTGGCGTGAAATTCTCGTCAAGGTGCCGCTCACCTGGAGGACGAGGAACATTGTGGGCACGATCTTCGGCGGCAGCATGTACGGCGCGATCGATCCCATTTACATGGTCATGCTGATCAAGATCCTCGGGCCGGAGTATGTAGTGTGGGACAAGGCGGCTACGGTCCGCTTCAAGCGGCCGGGCAAGAGCACGTTGTATGCAAAATTTATTCTGACGGAAGAAGAGGTCGCCGCCATCAAGGCGGAGCTTGCGGCCGCGCCGTCCATCGAGCGGTCCTATCTCGTTGAGCTCGTTGATGCGGACGGAACGGTGTGTGCGTCCGTGGATAAGACGATTTATATAAAAAGAAAATAGCCTGCCCCGGAGTGTTTCGAGAGAGTGAAAAGAAGGGGAATACCGTGACCGATCATCGAAGTTCCATTTTTCATTGGGCCATGCAGGGCAGCCTCGCAACAGGGAATGTCGAGCTGGCAATGCGGGAAGCGGGAGAACTCCCGGCCGGACCGGACTGGCGCGGCTTCATCGACCGGCTTTTGCTCTGGGGCGGCGCAATGCTGCTTGCCGTGGGCGTCGTCTTCTTTTTTGCCTACAACTGGAACGAGATCAGCAGGATCGCCCGGCTCGGGCTGGCCGAAGCGCTCATTGCAATTACCGTTGTCTTCTGCGGCTGGGTCGGCACGGAGCGTCCCGCTGGCAAAGCGCTGCTCTTCACCGCCGCCATCCTTACAGGGGCGCTGCTCGCCCTCTTCGGCCAGACCTACCAGACCGGCGCGGACACGTTCGAGCTGTTCATCACCTGGGCCGTCCTCATCCTCCCCTGGACCATCGTCGGCCGTTTGCCCGCCCTCTGGGTCCTTCTGATCGTGCTCATGAACACGGCGATCACGTTCTATTTCATGGTATTTCACGGTCTCCTCGGCCTGCTCTTCAGCACGGAAAAAGAGCTCTGGCTGCTCTTCGCCTTCAACACGACAGCACTGGTCCTGTGGGAACTGTTCAGCACCCGTCTCGCATGGCTGCGCGAACGCTGGGCCGCCCGTCTTCTGGGCTCAGCCAGCGGCAGCCTCATCACCACCCTGGCCATGTTCGCGATCTTCGATAATCATAAAGAAGCGTATGCCTTCGCGGCCGTCATCGTCTATCCCCTGTGGCTTGGCGCGGTCTATGCGTTTTACCGGCGCTTCTTCCTCGACCTCTTTCTCCTTGCCGGAGGCGTACTGAGCATCATCATTATCGTTGCGGCATTGCTCGGCAAGGCGATGGAACATGACCGGGGCGGCGGATCCTTTCTCTTCATCGGACTCGTGGTCGTCGGCCTTTCTTCGCTCGGCGGGATATGGCTGAAGAATATCGCACGGGAGGGTTCGCGATGAACGATCTCTCTCCAGAACAGCTCTGGGACCATCTTGCGGAAAAACACCTCGTCACCGGGGAGATGGGGTCTTTGCCCGGTGCCCGTTCACCCTGGTTCGTGCGCGTCATGCTTGGTATTGCCGGCTGGATCGGCGCGCTCTTCCTGCTCAGTTTCGTGGGCGCGGCCCTGACCTTTATCATAAGAAGCAGCACTGCCTCCCTGATGGCCGGGGCAATTATCTGCGCCGGCGCTGCCGTCATCTTCCGCGTTTCAAAGGGACAGGACTTTGCGGTCCAGTTCGGACTGGCAACGAGCTTCGCAGGGCAGGCCCTGTTCATCTATGGGCTCATGGAGACATTCAAATGGGGGAACGGCTTTACCTACGTTTGCATAACGGTCTTTATGGTTGTTCTTGCCGCGATCGTCGCGAATGAGATCCACCGCGCGGCCACCGCGTTCGCAGCCGCGGTCAGCCTCGGCCTTGCCCTGTGGTGGTACGGCGTCCCGTACCTCGCTCCCGCTCTGATCACTTCGGCCATGGCCGTGATCTGGATGCATGAATTCTCCTGGGCAAACCGGGGCTCGGTCCTCAGGCCCATTGGCTACAGTCTTGTCCTTGCCGCGCTCTCCTCGAACGGAGTGCTGCTCATGCATGGCTACTCATGGCTGCTGGAGCGAAGAGCGGTAAACATCCCGGTGCTGGCCAGGTTTTCCTATTGGGCAAACATTCTCGCAATCGGTGCTGTCTTCTTTTATACGGTACATCGCCTGCTCGCGCGCGAAGGGTTCGGCATCAAGGACCGGCCAGCGCAAGCATCGCTCTTTGCCGCGGCAACCATAGCGATCGTGTCCTACAAAGCACCCGGCATCGCCGCCGGCCTGGTCATCGTGCTGCTCGGCTACGCCAACGCCAACCGGGTGCTTAGGGGACTCGGCGTGTTTTCCCTCATTGCCTACCTCGCTCTCTACTACTACCAATTGCAGACGACGCTTCTCGTAAAATCCGCATCGCTCATGGCAACGGGCATTGTTCTGCTGGTCGCGCGGTTCGCGCTCCACAGGTTCTGGCCCGCCAATCCGCGGGAAGGAGGGGACCGTGATGCGTAAGGCCATTGTGCTGATAGCAGGCTTGCTCATCCTGATCGGTGTGACCACGGCTATATCCCGCAAAGAGCATCTGCTCGTAAGCGGCAGGGTTGTGTTCCTGGAACTGGCGCCGGTGGACCCGCGCTCCCTGATGCAGGGCGATTACCTGGCATTGAACTTCAGAATCGCCAATGAAGCCTTCGGGTTTCGCAGCGACCAGCGGGTTTTGCCGAATGACGGAAGGGTCGTGCTGTCGGTCGAGGAGAACGGCGTGGCAAAGTTCAAGCGCCTCGATAATGCAACCCCGTTGGCGGCAAATGAAGTGGTCATGCACTATCGCATCCGTGACGATAGGGCAAAGTTCGCCACCAATGCATTCTTTTTTCAGGAGGGCCATGCACAGGATTATGCCAAGGCCCGCTACGGCGAGTTCCGTGTAGCAGCTTCCGGAGAATGTATCCTCACGGGATTGCGCGATGAGAATCTGGTGCAATTAGGAGCGCAGGTGGCGCAACAGTAGGGATGACGGCAAGCGAATGAAGTCATGCATTTCTGGGCTTTGCGATGGTGAATAGTCAGGATAACTCAAGTTTTAAGTCCCCCAAAAGATCCCTTGCAACCTTATGCGCCTACTGACTGCGGGGGCTGGCGGCGTTTGACTTTTTACGAGAGCATCATAATTATAAACATTGACTTACATAGATGAACATGGTTAAATGTATAAATTTATTAGGAGTAGATTTTAATGACTTTATGGAGATTTGACCAAGGTAGGCTTGACTACTTTCAGTTTGACGAGATCAAACGGATAGCTCTATCCTTGGCGGACGTTGACGGCATTTCAAAGCCGAACGTTGAAGACGACATCCTCCGACATGTACTAGCAAATCACAGTCTACGCCCGTTTGCTCCCGCCGATTACACAGTATGGCGCAACTATAAACGGGTATTTGGTTGTTTATTGCTCGCAACTGAAATGGTAGGGAAAATCGTATGCACGGATTTATGTAAAATATTGGCAACGAAGTCAGACGAAATAGACATTGACGATTACATGAGGCACTTTGCTACTCATTTCTATTATCCCTCACCTGTTTTTGACGGCTATAACAATACAGATCCGCAGACTTTTCCAGTTGTTGCCATAATCAAGTTTTTATTGTCAGAGTATTTGGTTAAAGGTAAAAATAGCATTACAGTCGATGAAATCGGCAGCCACCTGATAGCAAATAACGTTACTGGTCTTGAGTCATTGAGCTTTTATTCGACATTAAACCCGAAAAAAACTAACAGTGATTTAAGGCAACCGCGTGAATTGATCAGGTTTATAAGTCAATTTTCTTTTCTTAAGTGGAATAATCCAAGCCTATATTTGGAAATCACCAATAAAGAAGAAGCGTTGCAAATCGAGAAACTACTTGCACCACAATTAACCCCGAGACAACCGCACGCCGGTGCCGAACTACTCAATTTGGGATCGAATTTCCAAGGTACAGCTTTAGGTGATTTGACGATCAGTCAAATCAACGTAATTGATACCGAGTTCACAGAAGGAAGCAAAGTTCGCGTAACACATTTGCGCACAGAACGAAGTGCAAAGCTTAAAGATTTTTATTTTTCAAATATACCAAATCCGCACATCTGTGATATGTGTTCTATGGATACAAAAAAAAGATACCCTTGGACGGATCGTATAATTGAGCTACACCATTTGCTACCATTATGCTCACCAGTTAGAGTAGATACTGAAAAAACATCTATTAAAGACGTTGCGGGTGTTTGCCCGTCATGTCATAGAGCCACGCATAAATTTTATAGTAAATGGCTTAAGACCAGCGGGCTCAACGATTTTCAAAATTACGAAGAGGCGCGATATGTATACAATGAAGCCAAACAAGGGGTTATTTTACCATGAATAGTTTGAATAAAATATCAAGTACCCCAATGTTCCCTGCGCTTGTCAATGAGGTGTCGTTTATCAATAAAAAAGTTACGCGGCAAACTAACCTTCTTAATCAGTGCATTCATAGCGGTGAATCTTTGTCAGTCGCCCTAGAATCTGCCGGAATGTCATATGATGATTTAATTTACGTGAACAACCATAGGCCAACGCTTCGTGATAATCGCTACTTCACACTTGAAGATTTTACGGAACGCGCTAACGATGTCCCTGTGGTTAGTTTTTTTTCTGGTGCAGGTGGCCTTGATCTTGGTCTGGAAGCCGCTGGTTTTTCGCATTTGCTATTGGTTGAAAAAGTCCCTCTTTTTGGTGAAACGATCAAATACAATAGGCCAAAATGGGATGTGCAAGTCGGTGACGTGTCTAATACCGCCGAAATGATTGGGGTGGTTTCTAGTCGTATTGGGAATCGGAATAGATTTGATGGATTGTTTGTCGGTGGCCCCCCCTGTCAGTCATTTTCAGTTGCAGCAAACCAACGATTTAGCAGGGCGGGAGATAATTTCAAACGTATTGGATTTGCACATGAGACAAATGGTAATTTACTGTTTGAATACATAACGCTGATTAAGCACTTCAAGCCTCGTGCTTTTCTCATTGAGAATGTGCCTGGCCTCATTGATGTTGATAATGGTGAACAACTAGAGAATGCATATCGAGAACTTGAGGTTAGTGGTTACAGAGTAAATCAACCTTTAATTCTAAAGGCCGATGCTTACTTTGTACCGCAGCAACGGATTCGTCTTTTTATTGTGGGGAATCATGTTAATAGAGAATTCGAACCACCAAAGCCAGATCATAATTCCTTGTCTGTTGGTCCAGTGTTTAATTTGCCTATGAATGGCATTCAAAACCACGTCACCCGCGAACACACAGCAGAATCTGTTCTAAGGTACATGATGTTGAACTACGGAAACCGTGACAAATTGGGCCGAGTCGATCGACTTGATCCACTGCTACCATCAAAAACTGTAATTGCTGGTGGAAGTGCTGGTGGTGGACGCTCTCATTTGCATCCATATATCCCTAGAACACTTTCTGTAAGAGAGAGCGCACGAATTCAGACTTTTCCTGACAGTTACATTTTTAAAGGGCCAGTGGCGCGTCAATTTACCCAAGTAGGGAATGCCGTTCCCCCCGTCCTGGGTTCTCAACTTGGAACAGCGATGTTTAAGAGCTTTTTCTAAAAGACCTGCCAACACCAAACAAGTAAAGCCGCTCCGCACCAACGCGCACTGTTCCACACATCGTAACAGAGCGCAACGCTTCGCGCGGGAATCTTTAGGATATGTCGGCCATTGGACAAACGATATTGTCTATTCTCGCCTTGAAGTTGGTGTTCTAAAATCGTTGAAAGAAAAAATCCGCGCTTACCATCGGGCAATAGAGCGCGTAAGTATTTTCAGCATCTTACAAAAGATATTGGACAGCCAGAGTTGAAAGACCTTTTATCGAGAGCCTTTAGGGTCAAGTCTTGCGGCTTGACATCTACCGTTCGCCTTTCACAATGCTGCTGATTGAGGAGTAGTGAAGACCCAGATGACCGGCAACTTCCCGCTGACGATACCCATACTCCTCGACTGCCTTGACTATCGCCCCCCGCCTCTTCCGCGGGTTCGCTTATGCGGACGTGCTGAAGAGCTTCTCCAGCGCCGGCCGGTGCGCATACCGCTGGCTCCGTGGAAGCTCAGGGATGTCTTTGCGCCTCCTGAGATGATCAACCAGCCTGTCAACAAAGCCTTCTTCTCCTAAGAGCGTCTGTCCCCGGACCTCGGTCCAAATGGTCTTTTGTCCTATAATACCGGCAGACTTCCAGAAGATGGCTGTCCTTCTGGATCAAGATTGCCTTGTACCGACCCTGAAAAAGATGCCCCGTCCGGCCATGCCATTTATAGCAGGTCTGGGGTCATAGCAGGTCTGGGGTCAGACTTAAAACATGAGTTATTTACTAATCTTCCTTTTTTGCTCTAATATAGCGATCACTGTTTCGGCATCTCTCTCACGTTCCTGTACATCCCGAAGATACAGCGTCACTGCTGCCGGGTCTTTTTG
>JAYTJE010000108.1:0-6491 GCA_043731355.1 Nitrospirota bacterium | reverse complement strand
CAGCAGATGATAATGGTTCGTCATGAGGCGGTAAGCGTGGCAGATCCAGTTGTAGCGTTTGTTGACGTGTTGAACGGTGTTCAGGAAATTCCGGCGATCAGTATCGTCTTTGAAAACCGGCCTTTTCTCATTACCGCGTGATGTTATGTGGTAGACTGCGCCGGGATATTCTATGCGGCGAGGATGGGACATGAAGCAACAATAGCAAAAGAGACGAGAATTGTCAAGCCGCAAGACCTGACCCTAAGGGTCTCCTAAGAGTCTCGGACAAAAAGAGAGCGGTAAAGACCCTATGAACTCTTTCATCTTTTGGGTGGATCTTTTGTAAAAGAAATTTCCGCCGTTATCCGGCACGTATCCGATTTTATCCGTGTCCAAATGCCTTTTTTAGGCTCAAACATCAGCCCGGCTGCCGTTTACTTCCCGCCTGACACAGCCTGGAGCTTTTTCTCTATGGCCGACGGTGCGCCGGATATCTTCATGAACGTACCCATGGTTAGGTCGGGAAAATCGAGCGCGATGCGGAACTTGCCGTGGAGCATATATACCGAGCCATCTGATACCACGAGGTCATACGGCAGGTGGGGCGTGTGCTTCAGTTCGCCCATGTCAATGACCCTCATGATCGCTCCGTCGGCAACGTCACCCTCGCCGAGGGCCACGCCGAAAACCGATTCCTTCTTGCCCGGCACATCCACACGGTAGACCTTCGAGGCGCCGCCCTGTTTGGCGGCCAGGCCGGCCTCGACAGCAGCCAGCGCCGCCTCGTGTGACGGATAGGTTGCCAGTTTCAATGCATCATCGAAGTAAGGCATCATTGCCATATAGTGATACTTTCGGAGCTTCGCCGCTGGTATGCCTTCCCTGGCGCCGAACTCAGCGGTCTTGCCGATGGCCTGTTCGAGCGCAGTCGCCGCTGTATCAAGACTGTCCTTCATCCGATATGCGGCGGCGAAGTATCTCGGATTCGTTGCAGCAACCTGGAGCTCCTTGCCGCTCATGGTGAGCGAGACGCGCACAACAGCGCCGTAGGCCCCGAAGGCGGACTTCGCTGCCGCGGTTTTGAGCGCATCGCTCGTTGCGACGATCACGTGCGCCCCTGCGTACGGAGCGTACTCGCCGACGATCTGAAAACCCTTCTGTTCGAGCCCGGCCTTGACCTCGGGAAGCTTGCCCTCGATGGCGCCGGCGCCGCGGAAGCCGAGCAGATAGGGCTTGAGCGGCTGGTCCGCGGCAGGGACGGGTGCGGCAAACACGGTGGAGAGTAAAAAGAGACAGCACGTAAGAACGGAAGATCGCAACATGGTGTTCCTCCTTTTTGAAGCTTGGATGCACGACCATAGCACAGGGAAGAACTTCCGGTCAATAAAATTCGCAACCATGCAACACCGGGGCGGGATTACTGGACCGGGACAATTGGCGCCGCAGCCGGCGCCTCGCGTTTGATCGCCGCGGGGTCATAGGGCAGCACGAACACCGTTTTGTCCTTGATGACCAGCGAAAGATTGTTTTTCGTGGCAACTTCCGCCAGCACCATGTTCCAGGCGCCCTGGATCCGCAGATTGATCTTCTGCTCGCCTTTTGACGCAAGGGTGACCGTATAATCATCTAAAGAAGCGGTCTTTGCTATTCGCCCGAGCACATCGCTCAGCTTGCTCCTCTTTGCGCTGATGGTGAGCGTTTTTCCGCTCAAGCTCAGGAACGCATCAGGCAGATACCCGCTGGACGGATCGGCCCCTTTTTCCAGGAGCAATTTCACCATGGCAACGTTTCCGGTCCTGGCAGCTGCGGTCAAAGCCGTACTGCCGTCCTTTGCTCTGGCATTGACAACCGCACCGCGCTCAAGCAGCATCCTGACCGCTTCACTGTGGCCTTCTCGTGCCGCGCACATGAGCGGCGTCTGCCCGTCGGGCAAGGCCATCTTCATGTCCGCGCCCTTGTCCGCAAGCAGCGTTACCAGGTCCCCCGCCCCGCTACAGGCAGCGGCCAGCAGCGGAAATGCTCCCTGGCGGTCCGTATCATTGACCTCGGCGCCTTTTTCGATCAGCAGTGCGGCCACATCCGTCCGGCCGTGTTCCGCGGCGAACCACAACGGGGACCGGCCTGCTGTATTTTTCCCGGTTACGGTCGCGCCGTGCCGCAGGACGTAGGTGACGACATTCCTCTGTGTTGCGGTAAAGTCGGGGACATCCAGGACCGCCTGCAATGGTGTAGCGGCGCCCTCAATGGCGGGCACCACGTAATTAACATCGGCGCCTATTTCCAAAAGCGCCTTGATGCTCTGCTCCTGCCCCTGGCGCGCGGCACACATCAACGCCGTATTCCCGCCCGCGTCCGCATGGGTGAGCAGCGCCGCATTCCGCGCAGCAAGCTTGCCCAGGATACCCACGTGCCCCTTTTCGGCCGCGATCATCAGCGCGGTCTGCCCCTTTTCATTCTTTGCGTCGAGCGGTATGCCCGCCTTGATATATAGTTCCACGGCTTCCTCATTGTTCTTTGACACTTCCGCGAGGAAGGCCTGGCTGGAAACAGCAAGACCCCGGTGTTCGATCTTTTTCGCGTAATACCAGTTCGTAAGCGGAACTCGATACAGGAACAGCAGGCCCGCGATGAGCACCAGCACGAGAGCGCCGGCTGCAGCGGCAACTGCCTGCGGGCTTACGCCGGACCTGGCCGCTGGTATTGTTGCAGACGTCGTTTTTTTTGCAAGAGCCGGCTTGTCAGCAGGCGCAGGGTGCGGCCTGCTCTCCAGCGTGGCGGCCTCCAGATGCATATCCAGCACGTCATCATGCGGAGAGTGGTCGGTCCCTTCCCCCGCAGGTGAAGGTTCAGGTGCGGTCGCTGGCTTATCAGAAAGGTCCGAACTGCTTACCAGAGTGCTGACCTCCAGATGCATATCTGCCGCGGCGTCAGCCGGAGTGTGGTGAGCCGGTTTCTCGCCAAAGACGTCCATTTTCGTTTTCCCGACCGTGATCTTTTCGCCCGCCTTATGCTTTTCACGCACCCTATGGATATCGAGGTAGGGCAACGGCCCGAGCCCGTCCAGGTATCTGTTGGTTTTCCCTTGCAGTACGTACCCTGCCAGGCTTGCCAGCAGTCCCAGCACGACGCCGATGACCGCTGAGAGAATGACGGCGTGCAAGAGCGCGCCGAGCGCCATGCAGACGACGCCCAGCGCCACGGGAGGCAGCCAGATAAATTTGCGGACCGAAGTCAGGGTATCCTGAAGCTTTTTTTGCTTATAGGGTCTTCCTTCGGGCGAGTTCAGGAACGCTTTCCAGTCCCGGGTGTCAGCCTCCGCGTTGAGCTGGTCTTTCTTCATGAGCAAAACGATGTCGCGGTGCCTTGCCTCTTCCGCAAGCATCAGCGCGGTCTTTTTGGCATTATTCTGCGCAGCTACATCAATGCCCGAGTGCATGAGCAATTCAATGATGGCGGTCCCTGCCTGATCAACGGCCGCCTTATGCAAGGCGGTCCAGCCGTCATCGTCCTTGGCATTGATGTTCACGCCCGCCTGTAATACGACCTCGGCGATTTCCGTATTTCCTTTTGATGCGGCAAGCATCAGCGGGGAGACGCCGTTCCGGCTGAGATTAAGGTTGATGCCCTCTTCGATCAGTTTTTTTACGACATCGACCTTTCCCTGCTCGATCGCCTCGACCAGAACGGGCCATTTCTGCGCCGTCGGCGAGGGGGCATAGTTCCCTTTCGGCTTCGGCGGTTTGACCGGCTTTTCTTCTTTTTTTATCTGTTTCTGATATCCCTTGACCGGCCCCGGAACTTTATTCTCCATAAAGCGGCTCCTTGTTCATCAGGTCGAAACGATGGTGTTACTATAGCATGAATGTTCAAACTCCTCAACTCCGGCGGCATCCGTTGTCTATCGGCGGTCGTCTATCTGTTTGACTTTTCAGACCGGTCCTGATACTCTTTGTCCGTTGCCTGACCGCACTGCGGCTGCACGGCAGGGATTTGCATCTCTCGTGAGCTTAGGAGCTGTATTGAAACGATCCGCTCGTTCTCTGTTGGGTTTCGTCCTTCTGCTGGCTGCGGTCCAGCCGGCCTTGTCCTTTTCGCCTCCACCGCAGGTCGTCTCCGCCAGGGCGTGCTTTGTAATGGATGATAAGGATTCCGTCCTGTACGCCAGGAACCCTTCCGCGAAACTGCCGCCTGCCAGCACGGTAAAGTTAGTGACCGCCATGGTGACACTGGACCGTCTTGCGCCGGAAGCCCTGGTTACGGTGGGCCGTACCGCGGCGGCAACGCGCTCCATCAAGCCCCGACTGAAACCGGACGATGAACTGACGGTCTCCGACCTTCTCCATCTGGCGCTCATGAAATCCATCAATGGCGCTGCCGTGGCCCTGGCCGAAAAAGCCGCGGGCTCGGAAGATGCCTTTGTCACGCTGATGAACCGGAAGGCGGACGAGATCGGGGCCTGCGACACGCATTTCATTACCGCCTCAGGGCTGCCCAAAGGCAACCAGTATACGACCGCCCGCGATCTGGCCATTATCATGAAACGGGCGCTCACCTATCCGCTGATCCGGGAGATCCTTGGAAAAAAAGAATGGCAGGTCACGACAACGGCGGGCAGAGAGCTCTATCTGGAAAATTCGGATGATATGCTGTGGCACCGGAGCACGATGGTAGGCGGCAA
The DNA here is from genome assembly GCA_043731355.1 of Nitrospirota bacterium. Lineage (GTDB taxonomy): Bacteria > Nitrospirota > UBA9217 > UBA9217 > UBA9217 > GWC2-56-14. The sequence continues at coordinate 1,831 of JAYTJE010000108.1, read as the reverse complement.
GACGGGATTTACGAACAGCGCACGGCATTGTTTCGTCGGCGCCATGGATACGGAAAAGGGAATTATCTATACCGCGGTCCTAGGAGCGGCCTCACGGTCCCGGCTCTGGGAAAGCGCCCAGACGCTGGCGGAGCTGGGAACGAATCCGGACCTCGAGATCTCCTTCCAGGAGCCCCCGGTCAGAAAATACCGCCACCGGGCCCGGAGAATGAAAAAGCTTTAGGTTGTCCGCGCCGGCACGCAACCTGACCTGTCAGTATATTATCAGCGCCTCCTCCTTCCTCAAGATCCTCAAATTTGATCTGTGTCAAATAATCGTTCTCAGGATCGCGCCCCGCTGTTTGACTATCGCCCGGGGCTTTGATACAGTCAGCGCATGGATATTTTTTCACACGGCGAATACCGGCGTACTTTGTTGATTACGGCAGTCCTGTATCTTCTCCTGTTCGGAGGGCTGCCTGTTCCCGGCGCTGTTCACGCAGCGGAGCAGCGGCTCGTTTCCACCCAACCGGGCATTCGGGCGCTCCAGCCCGGCGAAAGACTGACCTACGACATCAGCTGGTCCAGGCTCCTCTCCGCAGGGACAGCGGTCATGGAGATCAGAAGCGAAACCCTGCCCGGAGGAAGGCCGGTTCTTTTGTTCGTCGTCACCGGCCGCTCCAGTGGGCCGTGGATAAGTTTTTTCCGGTGAATGACAATGTCCGGAGCGCCTTTGACCCGCGGATCATGGAAAGCCTCTCCTACAGCATAAGGCAGAGCCACGGAAAAAAAAGATGCGCCGCGAAGTGGTGTTCGACCATTCGCGCAGGAAAGCCATCAGCACACAGAACGACGATGCCCCGAAGACCCTGGACATCCCGGAGCAGGTGCAGGATGCACTGTCGTCGCTTTACTATCTCCGGACGATCAATGAATTCACCATCGGCAAAGTGATCACGGTCAATGTTTTTGACAGCAACAAGAATTGGTCCATCGAGGTCCTGACGCTGGGCAGGGAGACGGTGACAACGCCTGCCGGCAAGTTTGCTGCGATCAAGGTCAAGACCCATCCGTTGTACGAAGGGGTCTTCCTCAACAAAGGGGAGGTTTTTATCTAGCTTACGGATGACAACCGGAAGATTCCTGTTCTTATGAGAAGCTCGATCACGGTCGGCTCATTCATATTCAGCCTGACGGACCTGACGCCGGGTCATGAGAAATGATACAGGCAACTCCGCCTCAGGGAGGTAGTATTGGTCTGGCAGAGCAATCCAGGCGTTCGGTTGCGCTCTTCGCCATGAACGGTTCAGTCCCTTCACAACCAGCTCTCGGGGCTTCACCCCTACCTTCTGTCGTGAAGGCCAGTTCTAACTGGATTTTCCGCTGCTTACCGTCCATGAGTCATGCGTCCTACTTGCCGCTCCATTTAACCCCTTGCGGGGACTCGTTTGGGCCTTCAGAATATCGTTCCCGGTTCGTGCGAGCCCTGCTGTTTCTCCCCTTTCGGGTGAGTGTCTCAATCGAGTGAACCGACTGCATATTCTTACTATGCCCGCTGCTGACTTCTGCGCCACGGTCAGGGAACCTCGCGGCTTCCTCAGTCCCGATTGCGGGACATGACGCAGATCTCCCGAGGTAATTTCGGCCGCCTTCCGCGCACAACCGCCGGATTTACGCTTTGCGTCTTTGATGGAGAAGGACTTCGCAGTCATTGGCCCGCTCGTCCTACGCTCACGCCTCATATCCGGTTCTTGTTCATCGGCTCGCGCTTTTGCTCCACGCTTCTTTCAGACCCCATCTCACGATGACGCCCTTGCGCTTCGCTAACCCTTCGCCTCCATCAGGCTGGGTA
>JAYTJE010000107.1:0-6841 GCA_043731355.1 Nitrospirota bacterium | reverse complement strand
GCCATGGTCATCAAATGCGCTGCCGGCTCGCTCAATTCCCGTGAACGCCAGGCTGTCGCCGCCGCCCGGCTGCTTGCGGCGCCGCCCGTGCCGTTCGCGGTCGTTGCAGACCCGGAACACGCCGAATTCCTGGATACGGCCACCGGCAACGTTATCGGCGAAGGTTTTGGAGCGGTGCCGGTCAGGGATGAGATGCTGAAGCTGCTTGTCGGTCTCGAGCAAAAACCGCTGACAACAGAGCGGGTCGAAAAGGAAAAACGCATCCTGCTTGCGTTTGATGCCATCCGCTGCAGCGTTCCCCAGGGCGCTGACGGCCGCGCAATACGGCTTGGCGAGGCTTGTGAAAAGAAAAAGACCCCGGACCGCCTGTCCGGCCCCTGACCTCCGGGCAGCCAAATCCGCAATTCGCGGCAGAGTGCGGCACACCTCTTCATGAAATAACAAAGGCCCGGGAATTTTCCCGGGCCTTCTTATTTTCTACGCTTGCAGTATTTCTTATGCTGTCCGCGAGCTCGCGAGCGCCAGCCTACCTGCTCAGGAACGCCTTCGGCGCCCGGTATTCATGGCAGGCCACACACGTTTTTTTCGCCTGCTCATTCGATATTGTCCAGACATGGGGTCTGTGGCAATCCTTGCATTTCATGCCGCCATCCTGGATATGGGTCTTGTGTTTGCCGATGGCCATGATGTTCTTATGGCACGAGAGGCAGTTGCCCCAATCAGGCCGTGAGGATTTATGCGGCTTGTGGCATTCGTAGCAGTTGAACTGCATGGGCCCGTTCTCCGGCCGGTCGATCTTGATGGCCCGGTTGATCGTTTTTTGGTCGGGCGCGAAATGAGTAACATCAAGGGTCGCGTCAGCCAACAGCTCTTTCCGGTACTTTTCGGCGCCATGGCAGAAGAGGCACTTTTTGATCCCCGGCTTGAGGTCCTTGGTCCTGTCCGTATGGCAGTTGAGGCAGGCCAGCTTCTCCATCCCGGTTCCGTGCACTACCTTGTCCGTGTGGCAGGTCAGGCAATACCGTTCCTCGAGGCTGAACTGATGGGTCCGATAGCCGTGGCATTTCGTGCATTCGATCTTTTCCATGAACACATGCTTTGCATGGTACCGCGAATTGGCGATGCTCGGCGCGTTCGGCTCTTTCTCGTTCTTTTCCCAATGGCAGCCGAAGCAGGTCTTCCAGGGCACGATCACTTCTCCGTGCCGGGGCGAAACCTTGTTGTGGCCGAGGACGGTAAAAGCGAAGACCTGTTTCATCTGGTCGAGCTTGGTGGAATGGTGGCACTCATGGCAGTTTACGCCATGATGAACGCTGGTCGACCATGCCACGTTCGCTTCATCATGCACGTGACAGGTGCCGCATGCCTTGGGATTGTTCTCGAAATAATCGTTGATCAGGTAGGCCATAACGAGTGATACGACTGAGAACAGGACCAAAACACTGATGATGATGATCCTGGCCCTGCTTGAAATATCCTGGGTGAACCAGGTAACTGCTTTGTTGATGAGTTTAGACGGACTGATCATTGAAAAAATTCCCCCTTGAGATCTGCGACATATTTTTACCGCTGTGCGTTATTCGAAAAGCTTAAAGCGGTATCCCGATATTGCAAAAGATGTAATTTTTGTGACCTAAAAAATAGACTACCTTGGGATAAAATGCAACCAAAATCGTACTTCAAGCCAAAATCGGAGAGGGACGAAATTCGTCAGAAAGAGCAGCTAAAATATCTTCGGACCGCCCGTTTCCCCGATCTGCCTGCCAGCTACCGGTTAATAAACCCTTGCACTACGATTCCAGCTGGTTTATATATAGGGGGTGTCTCATGAAGACCGCAAAAAGTTCGTTCCGAACGGTCCCGAGTGTCCCTTATTATAATGACAACCCTTGTTCAACAAATCCAGATTCGCGACCTGACAATTGACCCTCCGCTGCTCCTGGCGCCCATGGCGGGCCTTACGCACAGCGCTCTCCGGCGGATCTGCTCAGGGTTCGGAGGGGTTGGCCTTCTGTCCACGGAAATGCTGGCTGCCAAAAGGCTGCCCACGGAAAGCCCCCGATTCTCTCCCTACATAATCAGGACGGAGCTCGAAAAACCGCTTTCCTATCAGCTCCTGATCTCCACGGACCAGGAAATAGGACCGGCCATCGCGGCGTTGCATAAGCTGAAGGCTGATGCCATTGATCTCAACATGGGTTGTCCGGCGCCTGCTGTTGGCAGGTGTGGCGCGGGTATCAGGCTCATGGAAATGCCCGAGGATGTCCGCTCTCTGGTGGCTGAGGCGCGGAAACGGACCACGCTTCCCCTTACGGCGAAGATCCGGCTCGGACTTGAATTGGACGAACAGAAATTGCTGGACTTCTGCGCCATGCTCGAAGATGAAGGCATTGATATGCTCTCGGTCCATGCCCGGCTCAAAAAAGAGTCCTTTGCCAGGAGCCCGCGCTGGGAGTGGGTCGCCAAAGTGAAAGGCCGCGTCAAAATCCCGGTCATTGCCAACGGCGGGATCTTTTCTGTCCAGGATGCGGGAAATTGTCTTCGCCTTTCCAACGCCGATGGCCTGATGATCGGACGCGGCGCTGCGATACGACCCTGGCTTTTTGCCGAGATCGCCCGTGAGGTGTATGGCCGAGCCCTTGACCCTCCAATCGTGTCGCTACCCATGGTCTATGGAAGCTTTATCGATCACCTCGAACTTTACCGGACTGATTATCGCCTGGGCCGGCTTAAGGAGTTCACCCATTATTTCGCCCGGAACTATCAGTTCGGCCATCTCCTGGCATCCCGCGTCCAGTCCAGCGCGAGCGTGGATGAAGCGAGGGAGCGGGCCGCTCTGTTTTTTGAAACGATCTGAAAGAAAACCGGGACAAGATGCTGTATCCAGGACGGCGCTATTTCCCAGCGTGTTGCTTTGCAAAACTCTGCAACTTTAAGTATATACCCTTAAAATCACCCGATGTTTCGACTGAATTTTCTTGCTACGGTTCACGGACTTGTATAAAATCAGAAAACTTAAGTAATAATCAGCCGCGGAAAGCAGTCTTTCCTATTTCATTCGAGGGGGATTTTAATGAAGAACGTTCTCGTACTGTGTGTTTGTTTTGCAGCCGCGCTCGTCCTGGGAACGTCCGATGCAGGCGCCGCAGGTTTCGGAATTTACGGCTCCGCAGGCAGCGGAACAGGGGATTGGACAAGGAACGAAGGATCTCTCACCGAATATGATTTTAAGGCAAACGCCGGCCACCAAGGCGTAGGGTTCATGTTCGACACTGCTGTCGCACGCGACAGTTTCTTCAATTATCAATTGAACCTGGGGTATGACAAGTTTACGAACAAAGCAATAATCACCGGGAACAAGCTTGACCTCGGCGGTCTTCTTATCAGCAACTCCTTTGGGTTTGGTATCGTGAGGACCGGTAATCTCCGCGTTTGGATGGGACCGGAGATACGACTGGCATGGCCGACAGGGAGCAAGGCTGGGTATGATTATGAAATGTTCGGCGGCGGCATAGGGCCGGTTATCGGCATGAACTTTAATTTTCCCGGGACCTTTACCGTTGCGGTAAAAGTAGGGTACCAGTTCATGAATTACACCGGAAATGCGGATTCGACGGCGCCAGGTGTGCTTTCCGTCGATTATGACGCCAAGGAAAGACTGTTGTATATGAATATCGGTTTCATGTTCAGGTCAACCGGAGATGTTTTCTGATCTGTCTTCCAATTCAGCATACAGGGATGAGCGTATGAGATATTTGTTGCTCCGCATGATCATGATCGGATATGTGCTGCTCCTCACCGGGTGCGCCGTGGCAACGGTCGGCATGAGCCAACAGGAACTGCTTACGGCGGAGGGAAAGCCTGGTGACAAGTGGGTGGGCGCCGCCGGCATCGAATGCTGGCGGTACGGCGTGCGGCATGTTTTCCTGCAGAATGACCGCGTGGCAAAAATCGCCTTTCGCGAGCGATATTTCAATAGCGGCAACCTGATGATCGGGTTGCCTGAGGCTGCGGTGATATCGCTTGAGGGGCCGCCTGTGAGCGTGTCTGAAAAAAAAGGCGTCAAATATCTCGTGTACCGGAACAGGACGCGTAAATTCAGATCAAAGGATTTTTACATACGCATCATCAACGGAGTCGTTGAATCGTATGGGGGCGAGGGGGATTTTGATTCGCCCAAACCCGAATAAACCTTCCCCGCGAATGACAACGCTCATCAGAACGATCACCCTCTTCATTTCGCAAGGCGCCTTTTTCGGACGGTTCCCCGTTGCCCCGGGTACGGTCGGGACCCTTGTCGGCGTCATTCTCTACTGGTGGATGAGGGGCCTCTCGCCGATAGGGTATGGGGTCCTGCTTCTGCTGATCATCCTGATCGGGACCTGGGCAGCGGACCGTTCCGAGGTTTTGCTCGGGCGCAAGGACAGCCCCTCGATCGTGATCGATGAGATCGCGGGATACCTGGTGGCCATGTTTCTGGTCCCTGCGGGGACAGGGTATGCGGCAGCTGGTTTCTTTCTGTTCAGGTTGTTCGACATCATGAAGCCCTATCCCTTGAAGCAGTTCGAAAAGGCCCCCGGCGGCCTCGGCGTGATGCTCGACGACCTCGGCGCGGGGATCTATACGAATCTCATGCTTCAGGCGGCGGTTTTACTCTTCTCCCGATGAACCAGATAACCGAAGATACCTTCGAACAAACCCTCAAGTTCTTTATTCGCTCTGAACAGATCGACCTCAGCACGGTTTCCTTTATCGATCCCTACGGCATGCTGGCGCTCCTTGAAATCGGCGAGCTTTGCCTGCTTGAGGATGTGAAGAAAAGCGTCATCCTCCCGCACGCTCCCGAGGTGATTGCCTATCTTGACCGGATGGATTTCTTTTCCTACGCGAAGCGCTATTTCGCTTTCGAATATTCCTCATCCGAGATTTCCGAAAAATATCAACGAAGCCTTGATTCCGACGTCCTGCTCGAGATCACCCCGATCGAGAGGTCCAACGACATCCATTCCATCGTCGGAAAAGTGAGGGAACGCGCCCAGGCCATCCTCGCCCGGCATCTTCATTACGACGACCGTGCCATCAATGGCTTTATCGTGGCCCTATCCGAGATCTGTCAGAATATCATCGAACACAGCGAGACCACGGGATATGTGGGGATACAGAAGTACCGGTATCAGAGCATGAACAAGAACATCGTCAAGATCGCGGTCATGGACGTGGGCATCGGATTTCGCAAATCACTCTCGCACCGGTTCAAACTGAAAGGAGATCTTGACGCCATCGACCAGGCGCTTCTGCACAGCGCGTCGCGTTATGAAGACGAGGGCAGGGGCCATGGGCTCGCCGCGGTCAGGCGTTTTGTGGAGCAATGGCAGGGAAAGCTTTCCATCCGCTCAGGCACCGCCAGGCTCTCCATCATCCCGCCCTGGGCCAGGGGCGCGGCAAAGGAACGAAATCTCATCTCTTTTCCTGGCAGCCAGATCAATATCATGCTGCCGGAGGTGTAATTCAAAAATAGTAAGCTGTTATTGCCATAAATAATGCTGGTATATGGTGCGGCTTTTTGCTATCATAAAACTACCAGCAAGGGAGGGCTTTCTTATGGGAAAAAAGGCAACGTTTGTTCTTGACGATCAAGTAATGGCTGAGGCTAAAATGATTGTAGAAAAGGGATTCTATAAATCCATGAATGCGTTTGTAGAATCCGCTATAAAGGACGAAATTGAAAAAAACAAAAGGGAGTTGATTCGGGCAGCTATTATCGAGGCGAGCAAGGACCCTCTTTTTCTTTCCGATATCGAGGAGGTTGAAAAGGATTTCGAGTATGCGGATTTCCTTGAGGTGGACAAATGAATTATAAGTGGAGGATTTTCATAGCAGATCTCAATCCTTCTCAAGGATCGGAACAGCGAGGGAAACGTCCTGTGCTCATTGTCAGCGATGATCATTTTAATAGTCTCATGCTGGTGGTAACTGTTCTGCCGATAACCTCTCTCAAAGAAGGCAGAAAGGTCTATCCCAATGAGGTTTTGCTGGAAAGGGGAGTGGGAGGACTTTCTCAGGACTCCATTGCCCTTGCGCATCAGATCAGGACCGTATCGAAACAGCGGCTTAAAGAATCCCCGGGTTTCATAAACGACAGCAATATTCAGGAAGCGATAAACGGCGCGCTGAGAGTGCATTTGAATTTGTGAGAGATGGAACTACGAACGCTAAAGGGATATGTCATGACCAAAATGATAGATGATTACAGAAAACAGCAGGCCGTTGAAAAAGCTGAGAAGATTTATAAGGAAATCGCGGCGGAAGGCAGGCGCCTGGCGGAACATTTCCTAAGCATATGCACGGAGCCGCAGCAAGTTACCGGAGGGTAGCCAGTTCCTCGAAATACCAGCTGCCAAACCGCGTCATTCCCGAAAGGTTCTATCGGGAATCCAGAGTCCTATCTTCTTGAGATTTCTCCTTGACAAATTATCTCAAATATGGTTCAATTGATTCAATTGAATATAAATTGAGCTGCCATTTGTGATGGTCTCGTAAAAAGTCGGAAATAACCATCTTTCGTTATTCCCGTGAAAACGGGAATCCAGTCTTTTCAGGCTGTTCCTTGGGTCCTGGATACCCGCTTTCGCGGGTATGACGATTTATTACGAATTCATCAAGCTTTACTCGCGATAGAACACATATCGCAACGAAAGGACAATTGATCATGGCAATCACCGCAAAAATCGAAGGTAACAAGCTGATCATCACCGCTGACCTGGAAACGCCGACACCGAGCGCATCGGGTAAAACATTAGTTGTCGCCAGCACCAGGGGGAACAAGGAAACCGATGTCGTC
>JAYTJE010000106.1:0-12263 GCA_043731355.1 Nitrospirota bacterium | reverse complement strand
CCGTGTGGATCCGATTCTATCCGTGTCCAAAAGTTATTTTACGGCAATCACTCCGGTTCCTCCAGCTTTCCAAAGGCCTTAAGGACCACTTCGGACAGCGCCGGATGGATGTGCAGGCCTTTGGCAACAGACCAGAGCTTGCCGTCCGTTGCCATGGCGTTCACCACTTCCTGGATCAGGATCGAGGCCTGGGGCCCGATGATGTGATACCCCAGGATCTTGCCGCTCTTCCGAAGCACCACGGCCTTGGCAAACCCCTCCCGTTCCATCATGGCCTCGCCGCGCGCCACCTCGGTATACCGGGCTTTGCCCACCAGCAGTTCCTTCTTGCCCATCAGTTTGATCGCCTGCTCTTCCGTAAGACCCACTGAGGCGATCTCGGGGAAGGAGAACACCGTGTGCGGCACGTGAGGTAGTTGATGCGCGACTTTTTTCCGTGTATGGCATTGTGCCAGGCAAGCTCAGCTTCCTCGTTCGCTGAATGACGGAACATCTTCTTGCCGATGGCGTCTCCAAAGGACCAGATGTTGGTTTTCGTGGTTTCGAAATGGTCGTCCACGACGATGTAGCCGCGCTCGTTCGTCTTTACCCCCGTTTTATCCACCTGCAGCAGGTCCGCATTCGATCTTCGCCCCGCAGCGATCAGAAGTGTCTGCGCCGACAGCTCCATACTTTTTCCACCCCGTTCTCGGGCAATGACCGTGATGTTGCCGTCCTTTTTGCGCACTTCTACAACTTCCGTGTTCGCATGGATCGTCATGCGGCGGGCGAGGGTCGTTTGCAGGAGCTGGGATATTTCTGGTTCTTCATCGGGCACAAGGCGCTGGTTCCTCTGGATGATGGTCACTTTCGTCCCAACGGCCTCGAAAAAGTGGGCGAACTCGACCGCGATATATCCGCCGCCGACGATGACCATGCTCTCGGGAAGCGTAGTCAACTGGAGCGCGCTCTCGTTCGTAAGGTACGGGACGTCCTCAATGCCCTTGATGGGAGGGATGAACGGGCGCGCGCCGGAAACGATGAAGATCGTTTTGCCGGTGATCGTCTGGCCGTTCACGTCGAGCGTATAGTCGGTGGTGAAACGGGCCTCGCCGAAGTAAAAATCGAAGTCCCTGGCCTGGTCGAGCGCTTTCTGGATGTTATCGTGGCTCTTTTTGACGTTGCCGCGCATATGGTCCATGATGGCCTTGAAATCGATATTCTTGATCTCGGCCGTGATGCCGAACTTCCCGGCTTCGCGGATCTCCATGATGCGGTCGGCGGGGTAGACGATCAGCTTGGTCGGGATGCAGCCCACGTTCAGGCAGGTGCCGCCGACGGGCCCTTTGTCCACGAGCGCCACGGTCTTGTTGTGCTCCAGCGCGTTATTCACGAGGCCCGCGCCCGCGCCGGACCCGATGACGATCACGTCATATTCTTTCATAGGTAACCTCTACAGGAGACAGGAGAAAAACAGGGTCCAGTGGCCAGGGTTCAGGATCCAGGAATCTAAACCATTGAACCAAACCGGACCCCGGACCCTGCCCCTGCGCCCCTACGGTCTCAGCGTAATAAAGATCGTTGCCCCGTCGCGGTAGATAAGCATCAGCACACTGTCCTTGGGACCGATCTTCGATACGACTTCGCTGTACTCTTTTACGTTCGCAACGGGTTTGCGTTCCAGCTCCATGATCACGTCTCCCTGCCGCAGTGCGTTCAGCGCCGGATTGTCCTGAGTGGGTTGAGCAACCACCACTCCGGTGATATCCGCGGGGAGGTTGATTCGCTCTCTGAGCTCGGGCGTCAGGTCCTGGACGATCACGTTCTTTAGCAGATTGTCGAAATCGAAATCAGCTTTTGTTGCCGTTCTGGCATCCTGGAACTCGCCCAGGGTCACCTTCAGCAGCTCCTTTTTGTCCTTGCGCAGCACCGTGACGGTCAAGGTCTTTCCCGGCGCATTGTCGGCCACCATGTTCCGGAGGATCCGCGAGTCCTCGACGGGTTTTCCATCCAGTTCGGTGATAATGTCGCCGCGTTTGATCCCCGCCTTGCCTGCGGGGCTGTCCTTCATCACGCCTGACACCAGGGCGCCCGTGGTCTCCTTGATGCCGAGTGATTTCGCCAGGTCCGGGGTGAGGTCCTGGATGCTGACGCCGAGCCAGCCGCGGATGACCTTGCCGCTCTTGATTATGCTGTCCATGACGCTCTTTGCCATGTCCGTGGGAATGGCAAACCCGATGCCCATGTAGCCGCCGCTGGTCGAGAAGATGGCCGTATTGATGCCGACGAGCTGGCCGCTGGTGTTCACGAGCGCGCCGCCCGAGTTGCCCGGATTGATGGCCGCATCGGTCTGGATGAAATCCTCATAGTCCGCGATCCCCACGTGCGACCGTCCCACGGCGCTGACGATGCCCATGGTGATCGTCTGGTTCAACCCGAAGGGGTTGCCGATGGCGAGCACCACGTCGCCGGTTTTGAGCTTGCCGGAGCTTCCGATCCGGATGGTCGGCAGGTCTTTGGCGTCTATCTTGACCACGGCAAGGTCCGTTTTGGGGTCGCTGCCGACGATCTTGCCTTTGAACTCGCGCTTGTCGGACAGGAGGACCTTGATCTCGTCAGCGTTCCGCACCACATGGTTGTTCGTCAGGATGTATCCGTCTTCGGTCACGATCACGCCGGAGCCGAGCGCGGAGGACTTTTGTTTTCTTTTCTGGCCGGGCCTGCCGTTCCCTTCTCCGAAGAACCTGCGAAAGAACGGGTCGTTGAGCATGTCTCCGAAGGGGTTCTGTTCCACCGTGATCGTGGTCGTGGTCGAGATGTTCACGACCGACGGGCCCGCTGTTTCAGCCACGTCGTCCAGGGCGCTGCTCAACTGGGACAGGAATTTGGTGGACTCGGGCGAGACCTTCGCCTCTTTTGCCGAGATGTTGCCACCGGAGAGGCTGACTGCGAGGATAAGTGCTGCGATGAGCCCTGTTCGTAAGTGTATCTGTTGCATGATCTCCTCCTTTGATGTATTACTTACTTAGTATAGCGCATTTAGTTGGTTGACTGAGCATTTACCAGTAATTATAAAAAAATGATGCCCCTGGTCAAGAGTTGTACTTAACTATTCAGCAAAACTGAAATCAAATGAGAGTTACTTCAGCGGAAGTCTTTTTATCCGCAGATTTCGCAGATGGCCGCAGATGTTAAAAACACAATTCAGTCTGTTTTAATCTGCGTAATCTGCGCAATCTGCGGACAAGACGTTGACCTGTGCAGTTACGAGGTGTGAGCGTCAGACTGATACGGTCAGTTCCAGGCGGGCGCTGTCGAGGAACAGGAGATGACCCTCGACCTTGTTTAGGCGGAACAGCTCCTTAAGCGCTTCGCAGTAGACCTGTACCTGGGGGCGATAATGGTCTTTCCACGCAGCGGTCTCCGTTTCATTTCGCACCTCGATGGCTTTGTAATCGATCACGTAGCCGGTGTCTCCCTGAATGACCACCCGGTCCATGATGCCGCTGATGAGCGTTTTTCCGCGGCGGCGGATGAAGGGCAGCTCGGAATACGAATTGGCGCCCTGCTCAAAGATCCACGCAAGGTCCGTTCTTGCCAGCACTTTTTTCAGGACCGCGGCAACGTCCAGCATGAAGACGGAACGCTCCTCAGGGCTTACGGCATGCAGCTCGGGGTATTCGTCAATGATGCGGTCTATGTCGCAGGCGCCGGTTTTCGTATGCTCCTCAAGGCAGCGGTGCAGGATGCTTCCGCGCGTGAGGGGCGATATTGCATTCCCGCTTATTTCCCGAGAGAGTTCAACTACCGCTTCCCGGTCCTGTGTAATGAAGTCAGTGGCTGTTTTCCATTCGAGCAATGTCGAAGAAGGAACCGGCGCTATGGCATCCAGAATATTCCGCGTGTTGACCATCGCGCCTGGAGTTTCTTCCAATCGTTTCTTCTGGAAGGCTTCGGCCGGGCGAACAGGAAGCGGTTCAGCCTGCCATTCGGGATAGGAAAAAACCGTGATACCCGAACCGTTCTCGCGGCCCTGGTCCGCGCTCGCGGGGACGGCCTGATGCAGGTAGTTGAGCCAGGCGCTCTCCTTATAAGGTTTACTGTCTTTCGCCAGCGTCCCGATCATGACCAGGCAGTCCCGGGCGCGCGTCATGGCCACGTAGAGCAGCCGCTGGTGTTCCCGCTGGAGTTCCTGTTTCTCGTTTTCCCACAGCTCGTCATACAAGGGGTTGTTCCCATCCTTGATCGCCAGCCGCAAGCCACTGCTATTCTCCACGATCGCGAGCGGGCCGGTGGTGACCGATCTCGGCTGCTGGTTCATGGCGGGCAGGAACACGATCGGGAATTCCAGGCCTTTCGCCTTGTGCACGGTCATGATGCTCACTGCGCCCTTGAATCCCGGCAGGTTCATGTCCGCCGTGGCCTCGCGCTGTTCCGCTTCGCGGATGTTCCTGATCCATTCCACGAAATCCTGGAGCGTGGTATATCCCCTGCGGTCGAACTCGCGCGCCGTATCGAGCAGTTTGTCGAGGTTGAAGATCGCCTGCGCATTGCGTCTGCCGAACCGCACATAAGCGCCAGTGTCCGCGATGATCCGGTGTACCAGCACGGAAAGCGGGGCCAGACCGGCATTCCGCTCCCAGCCCTGGATGAGCATCCATGCATCGGGTCTCTGTACTTTGAGGCCTTCCCGCATGTCCCTCTTGTCCAGCATCAACTCCAGGATCTCCCGGTCCGACATGCCGAAGAGCGCCGATCTGAGCGCTGCGGCGAGTGAAAGTTTATCGTCACGGTTCCAGAGGAAGAAGAGCACGTTCAGCACGGCCTGGATCTCGTCCTCTTCATAGAACCCGATCCCGCCGATCACGCGGAAGGGGACGCCCGCTTCCTGGAGCGCTGCTTCATATTCCTTCAGCCGCGTCCTGGATTGGATGAGGATGGCGCAATCGCCGAAGGTTGCGGCGCGCTTTTCCCACGTGTCGCCTGATTTTTCGTGGATCACGGTGCTGTTGTCAATGACCTGCCTGATCTCCTGCGCAAGGATGGCGGCCTCCTGAGGAGTTCTGCCTGTCCTGTCATCGTCATCCTGATCCGGCATTATCTCGATGAGCCTTACGCTTCCTGCATGTTCGCTGCGGTCCGCGTCCGAAGGCTGGTAAGCTTCGCCCCAGAGCGCGCTGAAGACCTTATTCACGGTCTCGATGACTGCCGGAGTGGACCGGTAGTTCTTTTGGAGTGTCAGGATTTCCCTCGCTTCAGGCAGCAGCAGCGTTTCCATCTTTGCCTGAATGTCCCTGATCAGCCGGTAGTTGGCTTCGCGGAACCGGTAGATGGACTGCTTTTCATCGCCCACCACGAACAGGGTGGGGGCCATGCGCTTCTCCGTGCCCTGGCCCGCGAAGATCTCTTCGGTCAGCTTGTTCAGGATGGCCCACTGGATGTCGCTCGTGTCCTGGAACTCGTCCACGAGGAAATGCAGGATCTTCCGGTCGAGCCAGTAAAGGATCTCCGGCGATTCCATGCCCTGCAGCAGGCGGTAGGCAAAGATCTCGAGGTCGTCAAAGTCCAGCAGGCCTTCCTTCAGTTTTGATCGCTGGTAGCGTTCCTCGGCGAGGAGGTAAAGCTGCAGCAGGCTGATGGCGACCTGGCCCGCTTCTGCTCGCAGGTATGTTGACCTGAACTGCATAAGGACGTCGATGACCCCGGCGCATAGTGCTTCGTAATCGGCATAGGAGCACGTGTCGTTCTTGCAGTACTTGCCTTTGGCGATGGGCAAACGCTTGCGCGGTTCTCCCTTTTGCGTAAAGTAGACCGGCATGAGCGAAGTTGCGATACGATACGCGGCATGCACCTCGGGTGCTGCGGCAAGAGCATGGTGGTCCGCTCCCCTGCAGGCAGCGTGAAAATCCCGCTGCGACCTGAGCAGAAGCTCCATCTGCAGGAACAGGGCGCGCCAGCCCGGGCTGTTGACGAGCGAGGCCAGTTCCGCTTCGATCGTTTCCAGGCCCATGCCGGCACGGACCGCGCGGAGCAGGCCTTCAGGACCCTTGGCGTCGATCTCGATGCGTTTCAGCCTGCTCCTGATTGAGAGCAGGAACTCGATGGACTCGACGAGGTCGTCTGCGGTAAAAGCCCTGAGCGGCGTCATGATGGTTGGATCGCGGTCCGCTTCTTCGAGGCTGTCCTCGATAGCTTTGCGAATCTTGTACACCTGGTCACGGGAGTCGAGCACGCCGAAGTCCGGGGGGAGCCCCGCTTCGAGCGGGTAGCGCTTCAGCAGGTTCATGCAGAACGAATGAATGGTCGAGATGCGGAGGTCCTGCCGACCGCGGATGATCTTCTTCAGCATGGCGTCGGGCAGGTCGTGCATCACGCGCTCTTTGATCTCCGCGGCGGCCTTGTCCGTGAACGTGATGGCAACGGCCTGGTCGATGTTGAGGCCGAGGAGGTCGAGCTTGTCCAGCAGCGCAAGGTAACGCTCCTTGAGCGCGCGGGTCTTGCCCGATCCGGCCGAGGCGGAGAGGTGGATGGACCGTTCGGTGTCGGCCGCTTTGGCGGCTGCCTGGTTTTTAGGATCGGTGGTCATAATTATTAACCTAACTCAGGACAAAATAGAATCAAGACTCATTTGACAGGATAAAGGCGGATAAAAGCTGTAAGAAAATCCTGTTAATCCTGTTATCCTGTCAAAGGTTTGTTCTTTTGGCTTGGCGTTTTCTTCTTGTCCCTACGTCTCTTTTTCCTCGCACATCACCGCATTGGGACAATACCGGCATTTGTTTTCATCCTGCGGCTCTGATGCAAAATCGCCTGCCAGAATGCCTTCGATGGCTTTGCGCGCTTTGTCCATGCTCTGCCTCAATATCAGTTCAAAATCTTCCGTGCTTTTCGGGCTTGATTGCGGTTTTATGGCGGGCTGGTCCTGCCCCGCGTCCTGGTTAAAAAGAACGACATCTCTTGCCAGTCCTTTGTTCTTTCCCATGAGGTCATAGTAGGCAAGGCCGATAGCTCGTTGTAGAGGAACTTCCGCAACGGACAACGCCTGACGCGCCATTACTGCGTAGACCGGGAGCTGGAAAATATCCTGATCGCCGGTCTTTTTCGGCGTCGGATACTTGCCGGTTTTATAATCAACGATGATGAAGTTTCCCTGTCCGTCAACATCGATGCGGTCGATCTTGGCATTGATCTCGACCTCGCTCCCGTCCGACAGGGTCAGCTTGTACGCTTCTATCTTTTGCTCAAGGTAAGCCGGTCTCATTCCCTGTTTCCAGAATGCTTCTTCGGCGTCGAGGAAGCGCTCCGCAATGACGGTGAGGAAAAGCTGCTTATCGCGGCGGTTGCGGAAGGTGTCGGCAACCAGGGCGCGGTCATAGGCGGTATCCGCAAGCTTTTGAAGAAGTGCCTGCGCGTCCTTCCTGTTCTCAGTTGTAACAGGCTTGTCCCATTCCTTATAGAAGCTATGCAGAATGGCGTGCACTGCGCTGCCCCGTTCCAGGGGCGAGATGTCCTCGGTCACTTCCTCCAGCGGCCTAAGCCGGAGCACCTGTTTCACATAGTAATCATAGGGGCACTGGAGGTAGTCGTCCAGTTCCGTGACCCGGAAGGTTTTCTTGTTTTGCAACGGGAGGATTGCTTCAGCCGATGGAGGCTCGAAGTCGTATGCGGTTTTGATGGCAGCCATGTTCGCGATATCCGCGCTCAGGACCTGCTCGATGCCGGGCACCCTGCCTTTGCTGCCCACGGCTTTTGCCAGCTCGGAGATGCTTCTGCTGTCCTCAGGCTTCAGGCTGAACTGGATGCCTGATGTCTGTTCGATTCCCCTGTTGATGAGGCCTGCCCGCTTGAGCGGCGTCAGTTCTGAGAGAAACGGCGAGGCCACGGTCGCGCGGTCTCCCTCGTTCTCCGGCCAGGTGAGCGTGACCTTCTCGGCGGAAAGCAGCAGCCGGTAAAAATGATGCGAGGCAATAAGACGGGCTTTTTCGAGTGTTCGTACGCCGAGCGGCTCCAGCGTTGACTCGGGCAGGAAGATGTTCTGCGGCAGGCGTTGCGGGAATTTTGTATCAATCAAGCCGCCGAGATAGATCTCGCTCCAGGCATGTCCCATGGTCTCGCCGAGGCCCAGGACCTGCACCCCGCCCTCGTCATCGGGCGGGACCTGGTACCGTACGTGCATCAGCGTTTTTCGGAGCAGGAAGAACCACTCACTGAAGGTGTATTGGTATTCAGGGAAGAGCCTGCCCGCGGCCGTCAGGGAGGCAAAGGTCTCCTCCAGCTTTTTGTGCGCTTGCAGATTGCTGTTGAGCGGACCTTTGATGAGCAGCACGCGGGTCGCCAGTTTCGACCAGGTGATAAGCCGGGCAAGCCGGTCCATCCAGGCAGCGAGCGGAGCAGGTTCTGTTATGCAAAAGGGTTCAAGTGCAGCGAACAGGTCCGAGAGCGGATTGGTGAGCACGTCACGGCTGTTTTCGTCATGTGCCCGGTACTGAAGCGTTTTAAGCAGCCGTTCTTTGCCGCCCATGATCTTCCTGTCGCGCAGGAAACGGTCAAGAGAGGGCGCGATTGCGCGGTCCTCCCCGAACTTAAGAAAGGGCGAACTGAGGACGCGGAGCAGGGAAGGGCCGGAGAATTCCTCGTGGCAGGCGCGCAGGAGCGAGATCGTGGCGGTGGTGACCGGCGACGTGCTGAGCTGTCTGCCGAGCGCCCGGTTGTAGGGGATGCCGCAGTCAGTAAAAAGCTCTTCCACCAGCGGCCCGTAGTCGTCGAGCGATGGAAACGCAACGAGCAGGGTATCTGCGGGGGTCCCAGCGCGGAGCGCTTTCTTGACCTCGCCGGCGATGAACGATACCTCTTCGCGGGGATTAACCGCGGAGAGCAGGTGTATTGTTTTTTCAAAGCAGGGAAGGGCACGTGCCTGTTGTTCAATTTCTTTAAAAGTTTTGTCAGAAAAGAGCGCGTGTGCTAAAAAGTCGTTGCTCCCATCCATGACAATGCCGTCTTCTTCCACTACGACGCCTATCTTTGCAAGGAAGTCTTTTGTGATCCTGAGCGGATGGGTATCTTCCCGTGCTATGAGCCCGGGAACAGGTCCCTTGCCGAGATAGCGGCAGTTGGGGAGCGCCGTTATCTTTGCCAGGAGCGCGGCCTCGAGGTCGCCGGCATCGGCAATGGTGTCGATGATGATCGTGTCATAGGATCCGAGCCAGGACGGGTCGAAATGCGCGGCAATATGGGACAGCATCCCCGCGGGGTCGGTCAGGTTCCGCTCCCTGAGGATGCGCTCGTAGAGGTCATACATGTCCATGAGCAGGATGACCTGCTTCCTGTCTGCCGCGTCCGTTGTTGCCACGGCACTACGAAGCTCTGCCGGACCAATGCCTGCGTGGGCGAGCTGGTCGATCATGGCCGCCAGTGACGACGAGAGCGACGGCGCGAGCAGTTCGGGTGTCTGGCTGAACAGCTTGCGCTCGGCGAGATAGTTCTTAACGAGCCCCTCAACCAATACGAGCCGCGTGTTCTCATCGATAAGCGCGGGTCCCGGAACGCGTGTTGAGAGCGAATTGAGAAAGCGATTTAGCGTTTGAATGACGGGAGGGACGAGCGCCGTGGCGCCATGGGCCTTTTCCACGGCATCGAGGAACAGCTTCCGGTAGGTCCGGGTCATGCGTGACGAGGGGACGAGCACCAGCACCCGGTCGAAGCGGAAAGGCGGGCCCGGACAGGCCGCCACGAGTTCTTCGAAGAGCTGTTGTTTCCGCGCCCAGCCGATGTTGCCGTATGGCAGCAAACAGTGTTTCACGAAGCGGATTATGCCACAAGTGCTGGAAATAGACAAACGCTTATGCAGTTCATCATAAAGTCTAATCTACCACAGAGACACAGAGGCACAGAGAAAGGCAAGTATTTATAATGTTAGTACTTCTCAGTGTCCTCTGTGCCTCTGTGGTAAAACTGTTTTTGTTTTATAATTTACCTCGCAAAGCAAACTAAAAATTATTGACAATGCCTGGTCCATAGTTTATTATTCTAACGGTTGTTTTATGACGTATAGAATTAATGAAAAAACATGCACGGGATGCGGCTCTTGTCAGGATATATGCCCTGCTGATGCCATTCAGATAATCGCGGGGAAAGCGGTCATCACCATAGCGTGCATCGACTGCGGCGCCTGTCCCCGAGTCTGTCCCGAAGGCGCGATCAGGCAGGAAACTTCACCACTCATTCAAAATACCCGATAACAGGAGTTCAAGGAGGATAGCATGGCAGAGGCAGTGACAACCGCAACGTGGGAGCAGGAAGTATTGAAAGCAGAGGGTCTGGTGCTGGTGGATTTCTGGGCTGTCTGGTGCGGACCGTGCCGGATGGTGGCGCCGATCGTTGACGAAATATCCAAGGACTATGCCGGCAAGCTGAAGGTCCTCAAGCTGAACACGGACGAAAATCCCGAGGTGGCCGGCAAATATAAGATCATGGGAATCCCGACCCTGATGTTCTTCAAGGGGGGGCAGACCGTTGACCAGGTGGTGGGCGCGGTGCCCAAGGCACAGCTCAAGTCGAAGGTCGACACCCTGCTGAAATAGTCTGGTCCCGTCCATCGAATTATTAATAACTAAAGAATAAAATTCTTGTCAAAATGGCAGGAAAATTTACCACGAAGAACACGAAGCGTATGAAGTTAAAAAATGTTTTGAATTTATGTTCCTCGGTCTCTTCGTGCCCTTCGTGGTGAAAAGGCCTTGGCTCCGGTTTGTCCGGGTTAGGAGATACTCCCGATGTTCAGGAGGACGTTCGTTGTTGCTGTCATAGTTCTTGCCGTGCTCATCGGTTGCACCCGGTCCGATGAACGGACAACGGGCGCATCGGGCGAGGCGCCGAACTTCAAACTCCAGGACCTGAATGGCAAAACGGTCCAGCTCTCCGATTTCAAGGGCAAGCCGGTCGTGCTCGACTTCTGGGCGACCTGGTGCCAGCCCTGCCGGGACTCCATCCCCGGAATGGAAAAACTCCACAGGGATTATGCCGGCAAAGGGCTGGTCATTCTTGCCGTATCGGTTGATGGCGGAGCCGCGGAGGATATCAGGGCTTTCCAGAAAGAGTACGGCATGACCTATACGGTGCTCATGGGGACCGAGGAGGTCGCTTCCGAGTACCGTGTCCGCACGATACCGCTGATCCTCGTGCTTGACAAGTCCGGAACGATCCGGAAGCGCTGGCTGGGTGCGGGGAATGAGGATGACATCGAGAAGCTCGTCAAGCAGCTCCTGTAGTCTCCTGTTTTTTGATTGACATCGTTTCCCCATGCCGATATAATCCTTTTCGAAAAGCGGGCGTAGCTCAGCTGGTAGAGTACAAGCTTCCCAAGCTTGGGGTCGCGGGTTCGAACCCCGTCGCCCGCTCCATTTTGAATTTGAAGTGCCGCGCGCGAACCTGACCCCTGCCTGAGACAACCAGGTAGGGGTTTTTTTATCTCGCCCCGGAAAACAGGACAGGACACCGTCATTCTATGGTTCATAAGATCACCTTCATAACCGGCGGCGCTCGGTCGGGAAAATCGGGTTTTGCCGAACGGCTGGCGCACGAACTGGAAGGGAAGCGTGCGTACATCGCCACGGCGCAGGCGCTCGATCCCGAGATGGCCGCGCGGATAGAGCAGCACCGCAAGGACCGGAGCAAGGCCTGGGACACCTATGAGGAGCCGCTTGCCGTTGCCGAACTGCTGCGGAAGCTGGGCGCCAAGTATGATGTGGCGCTTCTGGATTGCCTCACGCTCTGGCTGAGCAACCTCATCGCCCATACCGCCGACGGCGAGGTCATCAGCGCCCGCTCCGAAGAACTCGTTGCAGCCATGAGCGGTTTCAAGGGCGCTCTGTTCATCGTCTCGAACGAGGTCGGCCTCGGGATCGTTCCCGACAACCCGCTGGCGCGCCAGTTTCGCGATTTTGCCGGGATGTTGAACCAGAAGGTGGCCCAGGTGGCTGATGAAGTTTACTTTACCGCATCGGGGATACCGATAAAGATAAAGTAACTCTATTGCGGATTGCGGATTTCGGAATAAAAGTCTAAAAAAGATCAAGGGAGGAGTGCAAAGTGAGCAAATTACAGGACATTATTAAAAAGATCCAGCCGGTGGACATGTCGCGTTCGAACGCGGTTCAGGCGCGGCTCGATAATCTTACCAAGCCGCGGGGCAGCCTTGGCCGCCTTGAAGAACTGGCCAAGAAATACTGCCTCATCACCGGCCGCGACAAGCCGAGCATCAGGAACAAGATCATCTTCACCTTTGC
>JAYTJE010000105.1:0-16049 GCA_043731355.1 Nitrospirota bacterium | reverse complement strand
TTCGTGCAAGAAAATTCTTGCACGAGAAATACTGATAAACAGCGGGCAAAAGCCCGCAATATTTTCAATCATGTAAATTATGTGCAAGATTCAGGTATTTACTAATCTTCCCTGATGGCAGGGAGCATCCTGAGACCACATAAGCATCTGGATTCGTTGCAGTTCTAAAATGACGAACATGCAATTTGGTATTAGCAGAAGCAAGCTGACTAATATGCAAAACCGGATATTATTCAAGACGTACTATGCAACTTCCAAATGTCGCTACCGTTACTGAGTTCAGGAAGTACTCTTTTTTTGAGCCTACTACTTCTTCTTTCTCCGGAGCGAAAAAGGCCTCCCCTGCAATTATTTCTCCAGTTCCTTCATTGCATCCAGCATAAGCTTCTTGCCTTGTATTATTTTATTGACCAGCTCGAGGTCTTCCGGATGCAGCCTGAACCATTCGATCATATCGGTTATGTCAAGGACAGGCGTTGTGCATATTGACGGAGGGACCGCTTTGGCAAGCGCGGCTTTTACCGGCTCTCGTTTTACGGGCTCTTCTTTAAAGAGCTCCTCCTGGGCGGAATCCAGTGAGGGCTCGTGACCGGACAACATCCACTCAATGCTGAGATGATACTTTAAACAAATATTATACAGCAGCTCAGCGGTCGGCCGGCCTTCGCCCCGCTCGATCTTGCTGACTTCGGCCCGCGTTATGCCGAATTGTTTGGCGAACTCGGCCTGATTTGCGGCGCCCCGTACGTGCTTAAACTTGGCGCCCAGCGCCTTATAGTCGATCGCAACGTATTCGCCGGTCAGAGCGTCCGGCCCAATAGCGCCTTTTTCTTCCGTTGACATAGCGTACTCCGGTCACCCGTACAAAATATGGCCTCACGTTACGCGCCATAATTACGACGCCCCATGATGCATCACGTTGCCTCCGTCATTTAAACAGCGCCCAGATTAACCGTCCACGACACTTTTATTGATATCAGTCATGGGGTAATGCTTGTCATTCCCCGTTGCCAGCATGGCATGTTTTGCAAATGCAGTCGCTGCAATGATGCAGTCGTCGAGTTCCAAGCCCTGTGCTCTTGTCGTTCTTTTATAGGTACCCGCCTTTTCAGCGATCGTCCTGGTAACTTCCACGATGGTGAGGCTATCAAGCAAATCACTGGTCTTCGCCCGTTCTTGCTCCTTCATCCCGACATGGATTTCCGCAACAGTGATGGCAGAGCAGCACAAATCCGCTTCGCCTATGGCTGACGCCAGATAATCGTGTGCCTTTTCCTTTCCCCTCAGGAAGTTTATCAGCATGTCAGTATCAAGGAGAATGCTCTTCATTTCGCGGGCCGCATCCTTGCGCTCGTTCTCAGGCTCCTGACAAAGGTCTCCGTGCCCTTTTTAAACTCGGGGTGGTCCTTTTCTTTCCATGCGCCAAAGCTCGTTTCAAGCACCCTTGACAGCTTGATACGCTTCAGTTCCTTTCTCAGCGCCTCGGCCACCACCTTGCTCTGCTGCCGTTTGGGAACTGAACTTTTCAGTTCACTCAGCACATCGTCGGGGAGGAGAAAATTAGCCTGTCTCGTTACGGTTGGCATGTCCCGCACTTTCCTTTCAATTTTTATAGGATATTGTATAGTTATCATCCAGCAACGGAACCAATGCAATCAACCTACCCCTTGACCTTCTTCATCAGCCACGCCATGTTCTTTCCCAGGTTTTTCATGGTCTGTACGCCTTCGGCGTCATTGTTTACTTCTCCGGGCTGCCTTCCCATACCGATGTTCCAATAGCTTGAACCAGGGATGATCATCTCATTGATCGTGAAAAAATAATTGAGCGAGTTGAAAACATTGATCGCACCCGCGCGCCTGCACGCGACCACGCCCGCGCCTACCTTGCGTTTGTACATGTCCGCATTCGCGCGGCCCACCATGCCGCTTCGTTCGATCAGGGCCTTCATCCCCGCGGACACATCGGCAAAATACGTGGGCGAACCGAGCAGGATGCCGTCCGCCTCATCCATCTTCTGAATGCACTCATTCATGGCGTCTTTTTCCACTGCGCAACGCTTGTTCTTTTTCTCGAAGCACTTGAAGCAGGCAATGCATCCCGGCAAGGGTTTCCCGGCCAGGGAATACAGCTCGGTCTCGATCCCCTCCGCCTTGAGCTCATCAAGCACCAGATTCAGGAGAATAGCGGTGTTCCCTTCTTTTCGTGCGCTGCCGTTGAATGCGATGACCTTCATTTCCTGCCTCCTCGAAATAGAAGTGATGATGCTTGCCGCGCCTGCTACCGCGCGAACAAAAATTCCCCCACGTACAGCAGCAGCAGTACGAACCAGCCCGCAAGGATGATGAATTCCAGCGTCGCCCGGTAGGATACGCTGAAATTCTCCGTGGCCATGGTGTACACATCCTCGAGAGTATCGAGCTTTTCCTTGATCTCCGTTTTCCAGCTGTCCAGATGGAACTTCCTGGAGATCAGGGAATAGAGCTTTGCCGAGTACCAGTCGCCGATGAGCTTGATGTTCCGCTCCACGGCTTCCGATTCAAGAATGGACTGGGTCCGGATCTCGATGATTTCCTTCACGATCTTCCGCACGTCCCGCGACCTGAGGACTGGCAGACCTTTTGATGCGCCCATGAGGCGCAGGGTCTTTTCGAGCCGCACATCGAGGTCGTAGTCGAGGATGCGCGATTTCAGGAGCTGGAGGTTGGCGATCTCAAAGAGTTCGATGTTGCTCGCAAAGTCGCCGGCAGAATCGAAGATGAACGCGCCGTCCCAGTCGACAATGGTGATGTCGTCCTTGCCGTATTTCAGGTACGTTGACAGCGTGGATTTCACCTCTTCATCGTCGAGCTCGATCCGCTCATTCTTGAGAAAAGCCGCGATGGCAGCTCCGTAGCGGGACAGATATACTTCAGGATCCCCACGGTACCCGGAGATGCAATATATGCTGTATTCCTCATCGAACAGCGGATCGCAGCCGAACTCTCCCAGGATTTTTCTGCACTCATTGATAAGTCTGCGTTTGAATTCCAGTGTGGTGTTGGACAGGATGTCGTCCATGTCCAGCGAAGCCTCGACAACGACCACATCCGGCAAATAGGCCTTGACAATGAAGCGGACCTCAATGCCGTCACATCCCCGCTTTTCGACCCTGATGATCTTCTGTTTCGGGATCACGTCCGGGTAGCTCGGCGCGCTCGGCGCGTTCTTGTCGGTCCGTGCGGGAACGACCTCCGTGACCTCCAGGTTCATTTCCGTTTCGCCAAAGAGGAAGACTATCAGCCGTCCGGGTACTGACTTTTTTTCAGGATTCATGCTCGTGACCCTTCTCGTGCTGGGAACAGCGCCGCCTTTGCGGCTCTGCGCGCTATTTTGTAAAAACTTTTTTGAGCAAATCCGTCACCCGTGCGGCCGGGTCCTTTCGTATCTTCTGCTCTTCCCGGCCGACCATGGTAAAGAGCCCGTCCAAAGCCTTGCTCGTGACATAGTGATCGAGGTCCACGACTTCATTCTTCAAGAGCGGTATGGTCCTGGCTTTGTCCATCATTTCCTTGAACGACCGGGTCACCCCGGCGTCGTTCATGGCCGCGGTGACCACTGGTTTGAATGCGCCATAAATGCGGTCAAAGGTCTTTGATTTCAGGTAAGCGGTAGCCGCCGTATCGTTCCCGCGCAGGATGGCCACCGCATCAGGGATGGTCATCTCTTTCACCGCCGAAACGAAAAAGTCGAGCGCCCGCGGCGCCGCCTTTTCAGCGGCCCGGTTCATCGTGAGAACAAATTGGTCAACGTACTTTCCCATGCCGTACTTTCGCATGACCTTTTCTATCTTCTCGATCTTTTCCGGGGCCGCGATCCTGATCAGCTGATTGCCGAAATACCCGTCAACCTTCGAGACCTTGGTGACGCTGTTCCTGGCGCCGACTGACAATGCATCTTTCAAACCCGCTGCGATCGTATTCGCATCAAGTTCACTGGAGCCCCTGTTCCGGTCATGCAGCGCCTTTTCTATCCGGTCGCGCAGGCCGGCCTGCGCCGGGGAAGCGGCAAGCAGGCAGAGGATGAGCACAAAGAGCGCGTGTGGAAACCAGCGCGTTTTTTCGTTCATCGAACATACGAACCGGTTTGCCGGCGTTTTCATTCAGGCACCTCCGGAGAATAGGGAAAGGTCCCGGCGGTCAGGGCTTGTACGCCGAACAGGACCAGCGAAGCCAGACCCCAGACAAGCCCCACGACCACGCCGGCGTCCACAATACCCCGCCAGGGCTGGTCCAGCAGGCGGACGAGCAGCACGAGAACAATGATGCCAACGGTCACTGAAATGGAGGTAATCTGTCTCCGGCGAGTGGCATGGAAAAACCCCATACAAAAGAGCGGCGCAAAGACAAGGTGGGCAAGCCGTCCCTGACGCTGAAGATACCGGGCGCGGGCGGCAACACGCGGCGAAAAACCCTGCTGAAAGGCGCGATACCCTTCGACGTAGGCCATAAAAAAAACAACGAGCGCCAGCGTGACTATGTGCTGCCAGCGAAACTTAAAGGAAAAAGCGCTGATTGCCATCGGCGTCAATCGATAAATGGCGCTCCCGAGCAGCAGCGCCACCCCCGCCAAGCCCCACCATGCGCCCAATTTTCTTTGCATTCCGTTCTGTCCCTTTCTTATGCATGGGCCCAGCAGCCGGCGAACAACGGCTGCATGTGCCTCCCCCTCTTGAGGTAACGGCCATAAACAATGCGGGACGGCCATCAGAGCAGGCCGTCCCATAATGATACCGGGTATCCGTCATGCCTGCGCGGCATCACGGGCACAACAACCGATCGTTTTTCCCTTGCGCTCTTTCACGACTGCCTTATTTGTGGCACTTGACGCAGTTCTGCGGTTCCTTCACGTCAAAGGACTTTTCACCATTGTGACACTTGCCGCAAAAAGCCCCTTTGGTAATTTTGCTCATTTCCATTTTATAGGAGCCCTGGGTCATCTGAAAGACCTGATAGTGGCAGCCGGTGCACTTCAAGCCCTTGCCCTTCACATGGATCTCATGACTGAATACGACTTGTACTGCCCCTTTAGGCCGGAACTTTAGATCGCCGCCTCCGACCACCTGGGCCCCCGCGTTAACGGCCAGTATCATGCTGAACAAAAAGCATATCGTAAAGATCTTTTTCATCCCCCAACTCCTCTCTGCAATAAGATTTGAACTGCCTGTTTGCGGATAAGTATAGCAGAATCAGCTCAAAAACACCGGTGAAATATGCTCATCAGGTTCAATCACGGTCCCCGTGTCCTTTTTTGTCGTGGCCTCTGCCATGACCCCGCCCGTGCTCATCGTCGTCGTGTTTTCTGTCCTTTTTGTCGTGCTTGTCCCAATGCCGTTCGCGCTCCCAGGATTTCCAGTTCTTGCTGACATGCTCGTACGGCATGCGCTCGTGGCCGGGCGGTACGCGCCGAAAATTCGGCGGCAAACCGGTCAGAACGCGCGGGACCCGTTCAACGCTCAGTGCGCTCCAGGGGCCGTTGTATCCGTTGGCAAAATACCAGCGCCCTCCGTGGGGACGGTACCAGGCCCCCTGATAGAAGACGATGTCCGCATCCGCATCAGGAGCGGTATAAACATAGGTGCCGGGGACCAGGATCAACGGCGGCGGCGCCGGAAGAAAGAGCCGGGGCAACGGCGGCAACGGCAATCTGGTCCCCGCTCCGGCAGGACCGGCGAACGCGGACAACAGGCCGAAACACAAGAGAAAGACAGCAACAACCACGCGTGATGTCAAACGAATTGCCATGTGTACCCTCCTATGGAACATGATGAATTTCTGAAATTATTACGCTACCCGCTGATCGCCTTCAAAATCCCCTGCAGCAGCGCCGTCGGCGTGGGCGGACATCCGGGGATGACCGCGTCCACGGGAATGACCTTGCTGATCCCACCCAGGGAAGCATAGCTTTCGCCGAAAACACCGCCATCCCGGCCGCAGTCTCCCACGGCGATCACCAGCTTCGGCGTCGGCGTTGCATCATAGGTCCTTTTGAGCGCAATCTCCATATTGTGCGTGACCGGACCGGTGACCAGCAGCAGGTCCGCAAAGCGCGGCGAGGCAGTAAAGTGAATGCCAAAGCGTTCGCAGTTATAGATCACGTTATTGATGGCATGAATCTCCAGCTCGCACCCGTTGCAGGAGCCCGCATCGATCTGCCGGATGGTAAGGCTCCTTTGAAAACGGCGCCTGATGACCGCCTCCAGTTCAACGCCGATTTTTTCAAGCTCCGGATCGGTGATGGGAGGCAGCGGTTCCGTGACAATACCGGTCCGGAATATCTGTTTGAGGATCCTGATCATAAAGCTCCAGAAATTCAGAAAATGTATGGGACACGGATTTACACGAAAAAGGCGGATTACGGATGAAGCAAAACGATTTTATTCTTATCCGATGTTTCCGTGTAAATCCGTGTCCAAAGTCTCAAGCAGCCGCTTTGACGGCGATCCTTATTAATTACAGATCATGCCCCGAGTACGATTGATTAAAGCTCTTGTTGCATACCGGAAAATCGGGAACGATGTTCCCGTGGATGCACTGCTCCAGCCCCAGCCAGTTCAGGCTCGACGGGTCCCTGACCATGCATCGGTTGAGCTCTCCATGCAAACCGGACTGCACCCAATAGAGTATCTCACCGCGCCATCCTTCCACCGCCGCGAAGCCGGAGCGGTCCGGCGCAGGGAGGCCGACCGCGGCGCTGGTCCTTCCCGGCGGAAGCGTCCGCAGAAACTCGCGGATGAGCCTGATGGACTCGCGCACTTCTTCCACCCTGATCCAGGCCCGCGCATGAACATCCCCGGAGATCAGCACCGGCACATTCACGGGGATCCGGTCATAGGGCGGAAACGGGTGGTGGATGCGGCAATCGAGGCTCAGACCGCTTGCCCGCGCAACGAGCCCGACCATGCCAAGTTCGCGCGCCCGGGCCGGTTTCAGCACACCCGCATCCCGCACCCGGTCTTCCAGGGAGGAGCTCTCATCGTAGATCACGACGAGCCGCTCGAATTCCACCGCCAACTTGTCCAGTTCCTCAAGAATGGCCGCGACGCCGGTCCCATTGATATCAGTCGTCACGCCGCCCGGCGCGACCCGGTCCATCATGAACCGGTGGCCGAAAAGCGCAAGGTTCGTGCGAAGCAAAACTTCCTTCAGGCGGTGAAACTGGTAAAGCAGGACCGCAAACGCAACATCATTGCAGATAGCGCCCAGATCCCCGAGGTGGTTTGCAATGCGCTCCCGTTCCAGAAATACGGCGCGAAGCCACAAAGCGCGGTCAGGCGGGATCGTGCCGGTCACCGCCTCCACTGCCTGGGCATAGGCCAGACTGTGGGCGACCGTGGTATCTCCGGACACGCGCGCGGCCAGGCGCGGAGCCTCTTGCCAGGAGAGGGACTCAAAGCGCTTTTCGATGCCTTTATGAACGTAGCCCAGTCTTTCCTCAAGATTGAGGATCTCCTCGCCCATGGCCTGAAAGCGAAAATGGCCGGGCTCGATGATGCCGGCATGGACCGGTCCGACCGGAATCTCGTAGACCCCCTCGCCTTCCGCCCGGATCCAGCGGTATTCCCCCGGGACGCGCAACAGCTTCGTGGAGGCGGCGAAGGTTTTTCTGAGCGGCCATGCGTCCACGGGCCAGTCTTCATGTTTGATCCAGGGACGGTCGTCGGGATTGCCGATCGGCGTAAGCCCCATGAGGCTCTGGATCTGGCGTTCGAAGCGATAGGCGGCAACAAACTTTTTTGTCAGACTCGGAAAGGTCGGGTCATCGACAGGCGCCTCGGTCTTCACGACAAGGTACTCCCGCTCGCGCCGATAGCAGGCGTACACGGCGAAGCCCCGGCCCAGCAGGGTCTCATCAGCAGCCCATTCCCCGGCGAGCAAGGCATATTCCCGCTTCAGCAGCCGCGCAGCCTCAGCGAACCGTTTCCTCGGAACAACAAGGGACATCACCGAAGAAGGGGCAAGGCTGTCATCCTCTTTCGCGTCATCACCGAGCGCGTTCATGACAAGGTTTTTAAGTCTGATCATTGAATTCCCAATTATATCCGTGATATTCCGTGGCTTTTTCCGTGGTAACTGCCTTAATTTTGTCTTTTATTCAGCATTGCGCAACCCGAAATCCGCAAGGCCTTATTTGAGCAGCACAACCGCCGTCTGGAACCATCCGGCAAGGAACGTCGGTATATAAAGCCCGAGTGCCAGGACCAGCGCCATGTGCAGCAGCACGGGAACATGCGCGGCCTTCAAGCGCTCCTGATATGAAGGAATTTCACCGGAAACCATGGGTTGCACCTTCCGAAACATCGCCGCGAACGTCACCGCAAGGCCGACGAGCAGAAACGGCGCAAGAAACGGCGCGTCCTTGATCGTGGCCGTCAATATCAGGAACTCACTCGTGAAAACTCCGAAAGGCGGCATTCCCACGATTGCCATGACGCCCAGCGCCATGCCCCATCCGACCAGGGGATTGCCGCGAATGAGCCCTTTAATTCTGTCCATCTCCTGCGTCCGGTGCATCTGCGAAGCGTGGCCCACGGTAAAGAAGATGGCCGACTTGGTCAGACTGTGGACCAGCATGTGCAGCAGCGCTCCGAACGTGGCCACCGGACCGCCCAGGCCGAAAGCGAAGGTGGCAATGCCCATGTGCTCGATTGAGGAATAGGCGAACATGCGCTTGATGTCCTTCTGGCGCAGAATGGTGAAGGAAGCGACCATGATCGAGAGCAGGCCGAAGCCCATCATGATGTTCCCCGCATGGTGTGTGCCAGTCGAACCGTCCACGAGGACCTTGCAGCGGACCAGCGCATAGAGCGCGATGTTGAGCAGAAGGCCGGAGAGCACCGCCGAGATGGGCGTGGGGCCCTCGCTGTGAGCATCGGGAAGCCAGTTGTGGAGCGGGACCAGCCCTACTTTCGTGCCGTAGCCGACCATGAGAAACACAAAGGCGAGGGACAGGATCGTCGGTTCAAGCTGGCCGCTCACCTGCGCAAGGTTCGTCCAGTGGAGCGCCGCGCCGCCCTGGCCAAGCACCTTTTCAGCCGCGAAATAGAGCAGCACCGTGCCGAACAGCGCAAGCGCGATCCCGACGCCGCAGAGAATGAAATATTTCCAGGCCGCCTCGATCGATGCCGGGGTCCGGTAGAGGGACACGAGCAGGACCGTGGAGAGCGTGGCAAGCTCCATGGCGATCCAGAGGATGCCGACGTTGTTCGTGAGCAGGCAGAGCAGCATGGCAAAAATAAAGAGCTGGTACATCGCATGGTAGAAGCGGATCCGGTGGGAGCCGATCGTTCCGTGCTCGCGTTCCCGGCGCATGTAGCGCCTGCTGAAGATGGCGGTGGTCATGGAAACAAACGAGGTGAGCACCGCAAGGTAGATACTGAAAGCGTCGACAAAAAAGAACTCATTCAGCACCAGCAGCGGCCCCTGCTCGTAGACCTGAAACGCCAGCATAATACCTGCCGCGCAGGTCGCCGCAGAGCCGAGGATGTTCACCTCGGGCGCATACTTCCGGTCGCCGATGATGGCGAGCATCAGCGCGGAAAAGAGCGGAATGACTAAAAGGATCAGGAGATACATGAGAACCTCAGCGCGTTAAACAGTGACGCGTATTATTGCGATTAACGAGTCTGCAGAATAAGTCATTCGTCGTATTTAATTTGGCATAAAATAGTTACCGGTGACAAAATGGCCTAAATTTCCCCTTTTCTTACAGGTTTAACGCCTGCTTTCAGCCGTCGGCGCAGCCGGTCGGCTGCAAGCGGTGGTTAGGCCATGCCGATTCACAGACCATAGCGAAACGGGCGAGCACAGCGAAATCTTCCAGGCGCAACGCGCTTAAACAATGCGGAAGCGCCGCTCCTGTTCCCAGCCGAGTGCTTATGCAAGAAGGCGTTGTAGGTACCCGCGCCGAATCCAGGGCATGCCACTCGAAAATCCGTCGAGGAAAAGGGCTCTCGGAGACGTCCATTCCGTACGGCAGACACGATTGCTTCGTAGACTCGATGTGACATTTTGCCCCCCAGTCAGCCGAGGACGCACGTGGCAATGGGCCTTTGACCACTATACGGTGAGAATATCTGTAACTTCCATTCACCTTTGAAGTTGGTTGTCTTCTCCGCCATCAGCCGCGCTGTACCCTCACAGATTTTTATAGCTTCTGACCCTCGCGTATCTATGGTTACGTCGATGGTTCTGTTCCAACCGCTAACGGAGCACTGTGTTGTTAGTTTGGTAGCTTCCCATTGCGGCACACAATCTATATGCGTCATCAACCACGTCAGGCTTTCGAGAAGTGCCCGACTTATTTGAACCCGAGTCACCGCATCCAAGTACCACAAGAGAAATCCACATCACACCGAATACGAGGCAGTGTTTTCGCACGACAGTTCCTCCCGCGTGGCCTAACGATCGCGTGTACCGCCGCGTAGCGGCCGAACACGACGCGATGGTTGGAATCAAATATCTAATTTAAGCAGTATTCATAGTTCGCTCTCTTTTCATTTTTCAGCCTTATACTGAAAACGAAACATTATTGTTGCTTCGGCTTTGCAGCGGCTTTTAGCTCCTGTACTGTTTTGTCGGTTTTCCAAGCAACCAAACGATTCCTATCAAAAACGAGTTTGATCCCGATATTTTCATATGTCCATATTTCAACGGTTTTACTGCCCTTAAAGAAGTTTCCTCCCATTGCGCCCCACGATGCACTCATAACCTCTTCAGTGGGTGCGGTATCAGCACGAGTAGGTTCGCCCCACACATCAAGGAAGGCCATTTTTGGAAGGTCTACTCTCAAAATCCCACTTCTCACCTCGCGTGCCCACCTGTTTTCCCCTCTTACCGCTCTGTCAAGCCCTCCACATCCATAGATGATAGAGAGAACAAGGATCAAGGGAAATATAACTGATATTTTTTTCATAGTTCCTCCGGTTTTTTCGATTCGCCGACTTTTATTACTGCTTCGGCTTGGCAGCGGCCTTTAATTCTTAAGCTGTCATTCCTATACCCCTTTACAATATGTTCATAGAAGATGCGCCTTGATTTTTATAGGTAATGTTCAACCAGTGCTTGATGGGACGGAAACTGCCCCAGTATTTCCGAAAATCCGGTAATGGCGGGGCGGGATTTGAGCGTCTGCGCTCAAACACGTTTGTTCCTCGCACTACCAAAATCCGTCCCTACAAATACGGAATCTCGGAATTGGCAGGGCGGAAATATTCATCTGCTCATCGCGTAATTGTGAATTTCACGTTTTCGCTTTGGCTGTTGGTTTTGTTCTGTCGCCTATCCCCAAAAGAAGACCTTCAACACTGACATCCTCGTCAAGTTCGTCCCAGTGTTCTGCTGGGCAAGATGCGGCATTTTGCCCAACGTACCGACTATTTCGATTTTCTGTCCTCTCTGCGCCTCCGCGTCTCCGCGCGAGTCCAGCCTCTAATTCACCCCTCACCCTCCCGAAATCCCGACTAGAGGGCAAAGGAGGGCAAAGGGGTCAAATCTTCAATTGTTACATTTTTGCTCGATGCGTTTAACCAAAGCCCCAAGCTTGCGATCTGTCGATAATCGGTCCCGAAGCCGTCTCCGCTCCTGGCTTACCGATGTGTACCCCACACCGAAGATTCCCGCGATCTCTTTTCCCTTCATCCCGCCAACCCGGTACAGCAACTCCATGGCAATTTGCCTTAGATGACCCTTCTCACGGGCTATCGTTTCTATGCCCTTGTTTGTTTCCTTCGATATGACGTCAAGTATAACATCTTTTGCCTGATAGTTGTTTATTTTTCTAAGCGATGGCCGTTCACTGTCTTTCTGTCCCCTGAGAAAACGCTCGGTTATCGATTCTACAAATTCGTCTCCTCCCAAAATGCTCTGTCCGAGCACCTTATCGTGTATGTTGGCTCCTGTAGCCACTTCCTCATAAAGAGCCTTGCGATATGCCTTTCGCGCACGGTCAGTGTCACCTCCGTAGTCGGAAAGAACAAGGCGATAGTCCACCATGCTCTCTCTTTTTCGCTTCAGGAGATAGCCTGGCAGGCTGCTCCACGGGTACCGAGTGAGTGCCCGGACCTTCTCCTTGATCGGCGCCTTTTCCATGGACTTGATCCTTACGGGATTCAAGTGGATGTAACGGGAGAGAACGGACAGATATTCGTTTTTATCCACGAGAATGCTCTTGTACCGTCCTTGGTAGAGATGTCCGATCCTTTTGTGACGTCGATTGTAATAGCTGGTATAGGTTATATTAAACTTGCGCATGAATTCAGAAAGGTTTCCGAGGGGCGTTTCGACCAGGAGGTGAAAATGGTTTATCATGAGGACATAGGTGTGCAGCTTGACGGTATAGATGTTCAAGGATTGAGTGAGTATCTGGAGAAAACGTCCTCGATCAGCATCGTCTTTGAAGATTGCCTGCCGTTCATTCCCACGACAGGTGACGTGGTAGACAGCGTCGGGGTATTGGATTCTAAGCGGCCTGGCCATGCGGTAACTGTAGCAGGGAAGTCCTTATTTGTCAATATTGAAGATTTGACCCCCTTTTGTTCGTATACCTGAAACGCCAGCACGATGCCTGCCGCGCAGGTCGCCGCCGAGCCGAGGATGTTCACCTCGGGCGCATACTTCCGGTCGCCGATGATGGCCAGCATCAGCGCGGAAAAGAGCGGAATGCCTAAAAGGATCAGGAGATACATGAGAACCTCAATGCGTTAAACAGTGAAGCGTATTATTGCGATCAACAAGTCTGCAGAATAAGTCATTCGTCGTATTAAAGTTGGCATAAAATCGTTGCCGGTGACAAAATGGCCTAAATTCCGCTTTTCCTACAGGTTTAACGCCGCCGTGAGGGGCGCGTTTCACAGCGCCCCACACGACCCGCTGGTTGGAGTAGTGTGCGGGTTTCATATCGCTTTGTTCCACCCGACATAGGAAACTCAATTTTCCATAGGTTCTATTAAATAATCGCTGTCATTACTTTCTGCGATTAAGGCAACTATTTCAGACTGCCCCTCATTGTCTTGCGTCTACTTATTCTTCTGATAATGCGCATGAGTTCTAAAGATTGAATCTGCTAAACGAGTTCCAGTTGAAACCAATTTTGACAATACTCTTAACTGCTCGCTGCAAGCAATTTCAGTTGTTGGTTGAGGATAATTAATGGTGTGATCAATCTCTCCCCAAATTTCTTCAAATAACGTTCTCACCTGTATTTCACAACAAACAGGATTGTTGTTGTTTGGTTTAATGACATAATGCACACTTGTATAAAATGTGTCTCTGATTTCAGTACTTATTTTAAGGTCATCGTATTGTTTTTTTGATTCAGGATCCCAAGTAAAAGCTTTAGGACTTTCTACGAAAATCCAATCGCCACTTTCCATTTTCTTTAAAATTTCGGCATGAATTATTGGAAATTGATCATGGTACAAGTGTAAAACCCTTACGCCTATCAGGTCGTTGATTTTTTCAAAAAGATTGTTTTTGTCAACATGATGATTACCATCAATTTTTCTTGAGATTTTTTCTTTTAAGTGATCGGGGTCCTTAAATCTAGCTTTGATTGAATGAATGATTGGGTTTGATTTTGAATTTAAAACGGGATGTCGTCCGAAAAATGTCTGAACAGCGACAAGAAACTGTTCAAGCTCGAAACGTTTGGCCTCATAATAATCAATTATTTCTTCAATATTATTTTCTTTTATTTCCATTACAATGAACCCACTCGTTTTAGCAAGTCTTTCGCAAATATTTCGTATTGCGATTTAGTTGCCTTATATTTACCAAAGCTACCATGGTTCACCTCTAATTCAATTTCTTTTAAATAGTTAGGATCGTCTTTCAATAAAGCAGAATAAACTTCTGGAACTTTCCACATTGGACATTTTAAAGCTTGGGCAACAGATGGAAAAGTATTATGTGTGTGCATAACGGCATCACCCCCAATAGGTGCCTCCATTATTTCAGCCTTTAAATTTGCCCTGTTCTCTTTTTTTATAAACTCTTTTATTACTCCTGGTATCTGTTCAACATAATAATAATGGGCTTGAGCTAAATTGTATTTATTACTTGGCGGTGTCTTTTGATATTTTTTTGCATTGTAAATTGTATACCCTAAGAATTGAACGAATTTAGTAGGAAATTTCTTTCTTTTTTCGGTGGATATCAAACTGTAAATCGTAGTAAATTCTCTTTGCCAGAGTTCAAGAGAATTTCCGATATTTCGTATTCCATATAAACTGAACATATCTGGCTGAGCAGGAACAATAAAGCCATCTACCGTCGATATAATTGTTTTATTCAAAATACCTAAGCTAGGGGAAGTATCGATTAATACAAAATCGTATTTATATTTTTCAGCATATCTTTCGCAAATTGATCTGACATTGGTGATCGTTCGCAACGCTAAATTATCCCCTTGATATGCCCCACTCCATCTTTCAGCTATTTTATTTTCAAATTTATGAATAGATAACCTTCCGGGAATCAAATCTAAGTTATGGGCTAACTTTAATGGCTCGGGATATTTATCAATCTCATTCAATCCATCTTCTGTTGGTTTTAGTAGAAAATGAATCGATCTTGGTTTTGAAATTACCTCATTATATTTAATTAAGTTCTTGGATGCAGATTCGTAATCATCGATATACGGATCTTCTTCTGCCCATATCTCATGTAGTTGTTCTTGCCCTAAGCCACTGATTGTTAAATTACATTGTGGATCAAGGTCTATAAATAAAATTTTACGCCCTAATTCACTTAATGCATACCCCAAATGAAAACCTAGGGTGGATTTGCCAACGCCGCCTTTATTGTTAAATAGAGATATAATTTTCATGTGTTTTCCACCTTTCTTTTTTTCTCAAATCAACGCGCGGCTGACCCGCCGGGCGGCTTTATTGCCCGGACGGTGTCGAGCCGCTGGTTAGGTCTCATTCCACATGATCATAAGTAATGCACTGTGAGAACAAACCAAGGTTTCCCTTCGTAGTTGTTTTAAGGATGAATAAAGGGAAATGGCTGATCGACTCTCAAATTATCAAATAAATAGATTACAGCTTTGCACCATTCATCAGTAGCTTTAAATAAATCATTCGTTTCAGCCATCATTTTCCCGATGCATCCACCAACACAGTGATTTAGTGCTTTGCAGTCTTTACAATGATTGGTTCGAAATTTTGGGGACGTTGATACGCGACGCGCGTTTAACCTACCTGCTATCGTCCTGATTCTTCCGGTCCGCACAGGATGTTTCGTGCGCCGTGAAGTACCGCAAGAACATCAATCTGGTCGGGGTTCGTCCAATGGACGTTCATTCCGGCAACCCATATTTTGCACGGACTTCGCGAACATCGGTAGTTCGCCCTGCCTTGCTGTCATCCAGCCCTCGTTCAATAACCTCCCGCACATATACCTCATGAATCAGATCATCCCATGTCGCGTTATCCGGCATCATATCCACAAGCCGCTTTGCTTCCTGTTTGCTCATCATAGAACCCATTGCCGACCTCCCTACGCCTTTATGCTTCGTAATGTTTCGAAAGGACCAACCCTGATCGCCCTCACCTGCCTCAGGTTTATAGGGCAAAATTTACTTTTTTGCTTTAATTTTTGGCTTTGTTCTGTCGCCTATCCCCAAAAGAAGACCTTCCACGCTGATATCCTCGTCAAGCTCTTCCCAGTGTATTCCCGTGCCGCCGCCGCTTAGTTCAAACCGCTGAAGCGCCTCCTTCGTTGCGTGCAATAATCGCGGGAAATACGCCAGGGGGACAGAAAGCTGCCTTCCATCGGTTAATTCCAGCCAGATATTCGCTTCATCAAACCAAACTCTCTTAGCTGCCGCTGCGGCTGTTAAAGTTGTCATGCCATGCCTCCATCAGAAGGGCAGCAATTTTGATGAAATCGTAAAAAGTCGAGAACCTCTCAATTTGTCATTCTGAGCGAAGCGAAGAATCTCGCTTTATCAATACGATGAGAGACCCCTCACTTCGTTCGGAGAGACACTTACAGACTTTTTACGAG
>JAYTJE010000104.1:0-13881 GCA_043731355.1 Nitrospirota bacterium | reverse complement strand
AAACAGCGATAAGGCAGCGATTCCGAAAGGAACTTGGGGACGTTAATACCCAACGCGCATTAATTCATCCAATGCCTTGAGTCTTGCAGAACGTAGGGTACGTTAATACGTGGCGAATCTTTCGTTGGCAGGTCAGGGAGAGTCACTCGACAAACCGAGACAATGACGACTACTTTGATCGATGCTCCTGTCTATGAAACATGCAATGCCCAGGGATCGCTGCGAACCGTGCGCTGTTTCTCCGGTCGAGACTCTCATTGCCGCGTAGGATACTGAGTCATAAATCGAACATTACATTGAAATCGATGAGATAATGATGCCGGGTTTCGCTCTTCTCTGCCCGAGCTGCGGAACTGTCAACCCTCTAAAGCTGTTTTTAGTTGCGAGCCCGTCATATTTGCCTTGATTTCAACAAGTGGTTCCGCATATAATTTAACTATAGACATGCTTCTCGATGCCCATCGGGAAGGAGGGGTGGCGTCGTATGGAAAGCACAATGAAGGCAATCGAAGTTAACGGAACGATTGATGCCGAACATCATCTGATCCTGGATGAGCAGTTGCCCGTGGAAGGCCCGACACGGGTGCGGGTCGTCATTCTACTGCCGGAGGCCGCCGGAATCAGTGAAAAGGAGTGGCTTTATGCCGCCGCTATGAATCCCGCTTTTGATTCCCTGAAAGACCCGGCTGAGGACATTTACTCGTTTGCCGACGGGAGACCGTTCCATGACAAGGGGTAAAGTGGTCCTCGTGCCATTTCCCTTTGATGACCTTGTAGCGACGAAGGTCCGCCCCGCGCTCTGTCTCACCGATCCCGTCGAACCACACCGCCATATCGTACTCGCTTTTATTACGAGCCGGGTTTCCGCCGATGTGCTCGAAACGGATCTGGTAATCGATTCAAAGCATGCCGATTTTACGGGAACGGGACTTCGGGTGTCCTCAACCGTGCAACTGCATCGGCTGATGACCATAGCCACATCAATGATTCAACGCGAACTGGGATCGCTATCGCCACAGATGTTGCATGAAACAGACAAAAAACTGAAAAAGCTGTTCGGGTTGCGTAATCCCGCTTAAATTCTCTTTCCTGTCCTACTAACTGACCGCTGCCTTCGAGCGCTTCTCGTAAAAAAAGACTGCCAGGAAAACCCGGCAGCCTTTTTTTATTCGACAAGCAGTGCAGTCCCGCAGTTTACTCCGCCCGCACCAGGTCCTCGAACCTGATATCGACCCCGAACACGCCGACGATGTTGCTTTCGTCATCAGAGATGGGCGCTGAGACCGTGATGCAAAGCGCGCCGGTGATCTTTGACGTGTAGAAGTCCGACACGAAGCTTTTGCCGTCTTTCATGGGGCTGATAAACCAGGGCCGGTCCGAGAAGTTGTCCCCGAGCCCGGACGTTTCAAACTTCGCTTTATTCTCAATATCGGTTATATTCTTGGTGATCTTTTTTCCCTCCGCGTTCACCACATACACGAACTGAATGTAGGGATCTTCCTTTTGCAGCTTTTCCATCACCGGTTCCTGCCGCGCGGGATCCATGGTACGTATTTCCGGGCGTTCCACAAAATCCTCGACGATATGGCGGGCCACTGCCGAGGCTTTCTTCTTCAGCCGGTCGAGGTCCGAGATGAAGTACTCGGGCAGGTTTTTTCTCGCCTTCTCCAGGAGCTCGTCGTGTGAAATGCTCGTGGTCCTGCCCTGCTCATACTGCGCCAGGACCCACTTGTGCATTTGGGCGAGGCCCGGATGGCGTTTGTCGATCTTCCGGTCCGTGTCGAGCCCCAGATGGCCGTTTACCCAGTGGGCGATGCCCGCGATACCCGACTTGTCCGTTATGATCACCCCCATGGGCCGCTTCAGGATCTTGGTCGTATCAAAGATATTGTAGATCTCCTCGTTCTTCATCATGCCGTCGGCATGGATCCCGGCGCTCGTCGAATTGAACTCGGACCCGACAAAAGGGTAGTTGGTGGGGATCGGAAAGTTCATTTCCCTGCGGAAGTACTCGGCCATCTCGGTGATCGCCGTGGTGTCAATGCCGTCATTGTCCCCGGTCAGGCTGATGTAGTCGATCAGCATCGCCTCGACAGGCGTGTTGCCCGTGCGTTCTCCGAAGCCGAGGAGCGCGCCGTTCACGGCGGCGCAGCCATACATCCACGCTGCCACGCCGTTCGCCAGGCCCTTGTGGAAGTCGTTGTGACCGTGCCACTCAAGCTGCTCCGACGGCACGCCGCCGTCGTGGATCAGGGCATAGAATATTTCCGGGACCCCTCGCGGCAGGGCCGTGCCGGGGAAAGGGAATCCGTAGCCCATGGTGTCGCAGGCACGGACCTTGATCGGCACCTTTGACTCCTGGGAAAGCTTCATCAGGTCCTGCACAAAGGGGATGACGAAGCCGTAGAAGTCGGCGCGGGTGATGTCCTCCAGGTGGCAGCGCGGCGTGATGCCCTGCTCCAGCGCCGTGACGACGATGTCGTGATATTGCTTCAGCGCGGCCTTGCGGGACAGGTTCAGTTTCAGAAAAATGTGGTAATCCGAGCACGACGTGAGGATGCCCGTTTCTTTCAGGCCTATCTCTTTGACGAGTTTGAAGTCGTTCTTGTTCGCCCGGATCCAGCCCGTGACTTCGGGGAAACGGTAGCCGCGCTCCATGCAGAGGCGGACGGCCTCGCGGTCTTTTTCCGAATACAGAAAGAACTCGGTCTGGCGGATCACGCCCTTCGGCCCGCTCATGCGGTGCATGAAGTCGAAGATGTCCGCGATCTGTTTCGGCGTATAGGGCGGCCGCGACTGCTGGCCGTCGCGGAACGTCGTGTCCGTGATCCAGATGTCCTTGGGGATGCTGGTCTGGATCATCCGGTCCTCGAACACCACCCGGGGCACGCTCGAATACGGAAACATGTCGCGGTAGAGCACCGGTTCTTTAACATCATTGAGCTCTACGGGTTTATACGATGTCTGTTTTTTAATGGTCAAGGGAGCCTCCTGATGTTACGTAAATTCAATATTCAACATTCAAGATTCAACAGGAAAACGTCTCTGTGTTTTGGTTGCGTGAATATCTTGAATATTGAGTCCTGAATCTTGAATTTTAGTTTCCTTTGATGCTTTTGATCGCCGCCGCATAATCCTTGGCGCCGAATACGGCCGAGCCGGCAACCAGAATGTCGGCGCCCGCAGCGGCGAGCTCCGCGGCATTCGACGGTTTGACGCCGCCGTCCACTTCGAGCTCGATGCGCAGGCCCGCCGCATCGATCCGTTTCCTGAGTTGGCGTAACTTGTCCATGGCCGATGGGATGAAAGACTGGCCGCCGAACCCGGGGTTCACCGACATGATCACGACCATGTCGAGGTCAGAAAGAATGTGGTCGAGGACGGAGAGCGGCGTCGCGGGATTAAGCGCCACGGCGGCCTTGATCTTGTGTTCCTTTATCGACTGGACGAGCCGGTGCAGATGGAACGCGGTCTCGGCATGCACGGCGATATAATCGGCCCCGGCCTTCGCAAAATCCGCGATGGAGAGCTCCGGGTTCGTGATCATGAGATGCACGTCGAGCGGCAGTTTCGTGGAACGCCGGGCCGCTTCGACGATCAGGGGGCCGATGGTGATGTTCGGCACGAAGTGTCCGTCCATGACGTCGATATGGATGATGTCCGCTCCCGCCGCTTCCACGGCCCTGATCTGGTCTCCGAGACGGGAAAAATCGGCGGAGAGAATTGATGGCGCTACTTTGATCGTTCGTGTCATGGGCAATAACCTTTCACGCTACCGTGTCGCGACGAGCTCCACCATTCCGTCCGGCGCTATCGGGTAGCCCGCGGCGGGACGCTGACTCAACACCATGCGACCCGCTGTCGCTGGTCCTTTGTCCGCTGCTGTACGGTAGGACAAACGGTGCTGAAGCCCCATGCGTTCAAGGATCCGCACGGATACCTCGGCCCGCTTGCCGACGAGTTGCGGCGTTGCCAGGGTGGGTCGCTTTTTCCCCGAGCTTACGAGCAGGGCGATCGTACCATTTTTTTCGAGCGGCGCGCCGGGCTGCGGCGCCTGGGCGATGATCGCGTCCCGTTCCACGGTGTCCGAGGAGACCTTTGCCACGCTGCCCGGGAGAAACCCCGCCAGCCGTATCGCGATGTCTGCCTTGCGATAGTTCTCGCCGATGAGCCGGGGCGCCGTTAAATCGCTGGGGCCCTCACTGACGACCACCCTGACCGGTCGTCCTTTTTTAATCCCGTTGCCGGCGGGCGGTGTCTGCGAGATCACCGTGTTCCTGGGCAGGAGCTGGTCCGGCACACGCCGCTCCACCTTGAGCTGGAGCCCCTGCAGGTTCAGCGTATCGATCACGGTCACGATATCCTGGCCCGTGAGATCAGGCGCCCGCACCTCCTCCTGCCGGAGCAGGAAGAAAACCACGGCAAACGCACTGGCTATGCCGATGGCGAGGAGGGCGAGGAATATGCCGAAGCCGCTCAGAAAACGCTTCATAAATTCAGCCCGTATTTTACCAGAGTAATCATAAGTTGCAAGAGCAATAAAAAAGCGGAATACAGCACTCCCGTATACAGTATGCAGTATACGGGGTGCTGGCATTATGCTTTTTTTACCAACCGTACGCCGAAAAATCCGTCCAGGGCCGGTGCGTTTGGAACGGTACGGAAGAAACCCCGGTTGTCCACGAGCGCTGCCGCTGCCTGCGGCAGCTGGGGACGGGGATCGTCGATACGAAACGAGCTTCCCGGCCCGTTGAGGAACCAGTCGATCACGTCGTCGTTCTCGGCGGGCTCCGTGGTGCAAGTGGCATAAACCAGCGTCCCGCCGGGTTTCAACAGCGAGGAGCAGTTTTGCAGGATCCGCTGCTGGAGCGCGGCGTGTTCATCCACCGTCTGCTCAGCCTTGTTCCATCTGCCGTCGGGGTGCCGCCGCAGGACGCCGAGGCCGGAGCAGGGCGCGTCGATCAGGACCCGGTCGTAGCTGCCTTCATGATAGGAAGCCGCGTCCCCCTGGACTGCTGCAATGTTCGTTATGCCGAGCCTTCGGCTGTTTTCGCGGATCTTCATCATGCGCGAAGCATCCAGTTCAAGCGCCACGACAGCTCCCTGGTCCTGCATGAGCTCCGCCAGGTGCGTGGTCTTGCCGCCGGGCGCTGCACAGGCATCGAGGACCGTTTCGCCGGGCTGCGGCGAGAGCAGCAGGCTGATGAGCTGGGCGGCCTGGTCCTGCACCACAAACCAGCCGTCGCGATAGGTCTGAAGCGCGCGGAGCCACTGGGGGGTTGCCAGGATGTTGAGGCTCGCGGGAGCGTGGTCTGTTTCCGCGACCGTTACCCCCTCGGCTTCCAGCGCGCTGCGGAGCGCCTGCCGCGATGTTTTAAGCGAATTCGCCCGGATGGTAAGCGGCGCAGGCTGGTTGTTCGCCAGCAACAACGCCTCGGTTGCGTTAGCTCCGTAGCGCGCTATCCAGCGCCTGACCAGCCAGACCGGATGGGAGTAGCGGATGGCCAGCCGCACCGCCTGGTCGGCGTGGTCC
This sequence comes from Nitrospirota bacterium, assembly GCA_043731355.1. Lineage (GTDB taxonomy): Bacteria > Nitrospirota > UBA9217 > UBA9217 > UBA9217 > GWC2-56-14. Next base: position 8,348 of record JAYTJE010000104.1, on the reverse strand, counting down.
GGTTGTCCGATCGCGCTCCGCTTCCGGTCCAGGCCGCGCAGGAGGCCGTTCACATAGCCGTGTTTGTTGCCGTGCGCCTTGGCCAGTTCCACCGCGGTGTTTACCGCGGCGCTCACGGGCACCCGGTCGAGGAACAGCATCTGGTAGGCCGCAAGCCGCAGGATGTTTCGGGTCCAGGCATCGGTCGTATCGAGCGGCTTTGCCGAGAACCGGTCCAGGGTCCAGTCAAGAAGCGCCCGGTTCCGGAGTGTTCCATACACGAGCTCCAGGAGAAAAGCGCTGTCGCGCGCGTCAAGCCGCTGCCGGGCAAGGGCAAGCTGGGCATCAACAAAAATGCCCTCTTCCGCCCGGCAGAGGATCGTAACCGCGGTCTCCCGCGGGAGGTCCTTAAGCAACGGGTGGCTCGCATACGCCGTGGGCGAGAAATTCGAGAGCCTCGGCGACTTTCGTTATGTCGACGCTCGTGTTGAAGCAGGGGCCGAAGGGGCGGTCGTTCAGAATGCCGATCACCGGCAGGGGGTAGGCGTCCTGGATGCCGCTCGTAAGGTCCCGTTCGCAGGCCACGGCAATGATCGCATCGGGCTTGGCCTCGGCAACGCGGCGGCGCGCCAGCGTCCCCCCTGTTGCAACGGACAGGTGGACGTTGTATTTTTGCGCCAGCTCCACCAGGTCCTTGATCTTGCATTTGCCGCAGGCCTTGCATTTCGAGGCGTCGCTTGTCACCTTGATTTCGCAATCGCTGAACTGGAGGCAGTGCGGCATCAGCAGCAGGAGGCGCTTTGGTTTGACCTCGGCGCAGCGGGCGCGAACGAGCAGGTTGTTCACTTCAACGAAGGATTGCTGGACCTTCATCTTGGAGATGCCGAGGAGCCTGCCCACGAGGATCATGATCGGAAAGAGCACCTCGATGACGATGCCCCTGAGCCGCGCGGCGAACAAGACCTCACGACCCCGGATAAGCGTAAGAATCAGAAGCCCCACGCCGAGGACCAGGAGACCGAGCGTCGCGCTCATGGTGATGCACACGAGCTCCGGGGCAAGGGGGTGGATGTTCCTGAGTCCCACGTAGGGGATCAAATAGAGTCCCACGGTTATCGCGGTAATAAGGAAGACCGTGAAAACAATGAGGCCGATGAATATGCGTTTTTTAGGTTCGGACATGGCTGGCTCAAATCAGAAGGTAAGAAGGAAGGAGGGTAAGATGGTAAGATTAGGATGTTCTCCTTCTGCCTACCTTCTTTCCCTCTTTCGTTCCTACCTTCGGTCTATCATTAGATTCGCGGAACTCACCGGGCGTCGAATGTTCTCCCAACCGCGCTCCGGTGTCCCCGCAGGAACTCGGAAGACGGCATGGGTTTTTTACCCTCGGGCTGCACAATCAGGAGCTGCAGCAGGCCGCTGCCGGCGCCCGCGAAAAGGGTGTTCCCGTTCTTTTCCAGCAATCGGCCCGGCGCCGCACCGCCGTCCACTACTTCGGTCTCGATAATCTTGACGATCTTGTTGTCCAGGACCGTGTACGCGCCGGGCCAGGGGTTCATGCCGCGCACCCGGTTGTGGATCTCCAGCGCCCCGCGTTCCCAGTCGATGCGGCCGTCCTCTTTTTTGAGCAGCGGGGCCAGGGTCGCCAGCGAGCTGTCCTGCGCTCTCGGCGTCAGTTTTCCGGCAACGATCAGCGGCAGGGCCGTGGTTATGAGGTTCGCGCCCTGTACTGACAACTTCTCCGTCAGTGTGCCCGCCGTATCTTTCGGGTCTATGGGGATGCGTTCCTGCAACAGGATCGCCCCGGTGTCCATGCCTTCGTCCATCCGCATGATGGTGTTGCCGGTCTCGGCTTCACCCCTGACAATGGCCCAGGTAATGGGCGCTGCGCCGCGGTAGCGCGGCAGCAGGGAGGCATGGATATTGATGCACCCGTACTTCGGCAGCGCCAGGAGCTCGGCCGGGAGGATCTGTCCATAAGCGGCAACGACGATCACCTCGGGCCTGAGCGCTCTCAGGGTCTCGATGAACTCCGGCTCGCGCACACGCTTCGGCTGGTATACGCTCAGCCCGCGCTCCAGCGCCGCGCGTTTGACCGCGGGCGCGGTCAAAACCCGTCCCCGGCCGGCCGGCTTGTCGATCCTGGTGACCACCGCCACGAGTTCGTGGCCCGCCTCGACGAGCGCGAGCAATGGCAGCACCGCGAATTGCGGCGTACCCATATAGATCAGCTTCATAGGCCCCCGATCCGGTGATGAACGCCTTATTCCGTCGCTGATGAGGTCTTTCGGAATCTTCGTTTGAAGAAGTTCTTCTTGAGCGGGCTTAAGTGGTCGATGAAAAGCAGGCCGTTTAAGTGGTCGATCTCATGCTGAAGGGCTTTGGCGAGCAGGCCCTGGGCTTCCAGGTCGAACTTTTTTCCGGAGCGGTCGAGCGCCCGCACCTTGACCTTTGCGGCGCGCTTCACGAGTTCGGCGTAATCCGGGATGCTGAGGCAGCCTTCCTCCTCGGTCACCGAACCTTCCCGGGAAAGGATCTCGGGGTTGATCAGGACCAGGAGCGGATGCCGCCGGGCTTCGTCCTCCACCAGGCTCAGGTCGATCACGGCGAGCTGGAGGGACACGCCGACCTGGTTTGCAGCCAGGCCAACCCCCGGAGCCGCGTGCATGGTCTCGATCATGTCGTCGATGAGCGTGTTGACAGACTTGTCGATCGCTCCCACCGGGGCTGTTTTTGTCCTGAGCACGGGGTCAGGATAGGTGCAAATGTCTCGAAGTGCCATATTCTTAATATGTAACATGATTGATATATAAAATCAAGGCTTAAGATGCCCCCGAGGCCACGATGCTGTTGACTTCCATCAAAGCTTTATGGTATTTTAAAAAACCATGGCAATTGATAAAAACGCGATAGCAAAAGAAGCGCAGAAATATGCTGCCAAGGGCCAGTACGATAAGGCCATCGCGGAGTGGAAGAAGGTCGTCAAGGAGACGCCGGACGACCCGAACCTGTTCAACACGATTGGTGACCTGTGCCTGAAGAAGGACTCCAGGACCGAGGCGGTCGAAGCGTATAAGCGCGCGGGAGATCTTCTTGCCGCCGACGGGTTCACGTCAAAAGCCATTGCTCTTTACAAAAAGGTCCTGAATATCGATCCCGCCCAGATCGAAGTCCAGATCATTCTCGGCGATATGAACGTGGAAAAGGGCCTCATCGGCAACGCCCTCGAAAACTACAAATTCGTTTACAGCCATTATACGAAGCACAAGCAGGTAGCCAAGTCCCTCGAGATTCTCCAGAAAATGGCGGACATGAAGCCGGACATCGCCCTTCGGCTCAAGCTGGCGGACATGTACGCCAAGGAGGGGATGAAGAGCGAAGCCTCCAAGGCGTACCTTGAGGCTGCGGACGTCCACCTGTCCAAGGACGCTTTCCCCGAGGCCCGCGAGATCTTCAAAAAAGTGCTCGCTCTCGACCCGGACAACAAGGTCGTTTACTATAAGGCCGGCGTCATCTATTTTAAAGAAGGAAAGTTCAACGAAGCATGCAAGTCCTTCAAGCCGGCCTTTGCCGCCGATCCCTCCAATCCGGAACTGCTCGAACTGTATCTCGAAGCGCTTTCCAAGGCCGGACGCGCTGCGGACGCCGAGGAGGTCTATAAAAAGCTGCTGTCCCAGGACCCCGGGCGGATCGACCTGCGCGACAAGCTCTACCGTCTCTATCTCGTAAAAAAAGATTTTGACCAGGCGCTGACCGAAGCCGGGACCATAGCCGCCGCCCGTGTTGAGAACAAGGAATTCGATGCAGCCGAGGAGGTCCTGAAGGCCTTTGCCGCGGCAAGCCCCCGGAGCGTCGAGGGGCGGCGCAAGCTTTCAGACCTCTATCAGAGCATCGACAAACCGGACCATGCGGCAGAAGAGCTTGTGCAGGCCGCGGAGATCCTGATCGAGGACGGCAACCAGGATGGGGCCAAAGAGCTTCTTGGCAAGGCCGTGGAGCTGGCGCCGATGAATGCAGAAGCGCTGAGCCGCCTCGAAAGCCTGCGGCCCGCTGCCCCCGAGAGCGAGAGGCCTGCTCCGCCGGTTGCGGCTCAGGCAGCTCCCGCCGTACCACCGCGACCATCACCGTCACCACCATCCCCACCATCCCCTGTATCATCAAAACCCTCTGCATTCGATGAGCCCCCAGCCCTGACCGAGGCTTTCACGGAAGTGGAAGTGCTCATAAAATATGGTCTTGCCGCAAAGGCGATCGAGCAGCTCGAGGCGTTATCAGGGCGGTTCCCGGACAGCCCGCAAGTCCATGCGCGGCTGCGCGACTTGTACCAGGAAGGGGGCGATGCCGGGAAGGCTGTTGAACAGGTGCTGGCACTGGCGGCGCTGTACGAACGCGAGGGAATGTCCGACCGTGCGGAAATGTCGCTCCGTTCCGCCCTGGAGCTGTTCCCGGAAAGCACGGCCATACAGGCCCGTCTTGGTCTGGCTCCGGCTGCCCCTGAAGCGACTCCGCCGGTCTTTGCTGACGGTTTTTTGACCGAAGAAGCGCCGTTCCAGCCTGCTGCTGCCGGGGAAGAGGCTGCGCCGGTTTTTGAACATGGAGACCTTGATCTGGGCGGCCTGGATGCGCACGTTGAGCCCTTGGAGTTCTCTGAAGCACCTGGCGAGGCGATCGAACTGGGAGCGCCGGAACCGGCCGACCCGTTCATGACCGAGTTCGTTCCTCCGGTGGAATCCCCGTTTCACGAGAAAGCGCCGCCCGCGCCACCGCCTTTGAACTCCTTCGCTCCTGTTGTGGAGCCGCCACTTCAGGCTGCCCCCCCTGTTGAGCAGCCGCGATCCAGCACACTCCGAACCGAGTACGTGCCGGGCATTGCCCCGCGGCATAAAATTCCCCCGGGGCAGGAACAGCCGGCGGCTGAGTATTCTCTGGATGAGGAATTCTCCGCCCACGACCTCGGGTTGGATGAAGCGCCCTTTGCCGAATCTGCTGCCGCGGAGAAAGAACAGTCCTCCGAGGAAGAGCTGCCCGAACAGGGGGCGGCGGAAGAGTCGCTGGAAGCAGGGGAGCTCGCGGACCTCGATATCAGCGAGGTTTGGGCCGAGGCGGAGTTCTACTACCAGCAGGGCCTGTTCAATGAGGCGAAGAAGCACTACGCCAAGATCATTCAGCTTAATCCCAGCGATATGCGGGCCATCTCGCGGTTGACCGAGATCTCCCGCGAGGCCGAGGAGTCCCAGGAGTTTACGAAGCTGGCCGAAGCGGTCGATGACCTCGAGGAGTTCATGCCGTCAGGGTCGCTTGACGGCGAGCTTGCATCGAGCGAGTCCGACGAAGAAGCGGTCCGGAGCCTGATACAGGAGATCCAGACGCTGCACAAGCCGGCGCCGCCGAAGAAAACCGCGGCAATCGTTCCTCCCCTGAAAAAAGCGGCGAAACCAACGCCGCCGATCGAGGCCCCACCGCCGAAAGCGCCGGTCCAGCCGACTGCGTCAGCGGATGAGGATTATTTCGATCTTGGTGAAGAGCTAAGCAAGATGACAACGCCGGTAGCGGCCCCAAAACAGGCCGCTCCCTCGGACGATTTCTTTGATCTTGCCGCCGAGCTCAGGGACGAGCTGAACACCGTTTCGGCCTCGTCGCCGCCGGCAGCGGCCGAGGACCAGACCCTGGATGATATTTTTGAGGATTTCAAAAAGGGTGTTGAGGCGCAGGAAGAAAAGCATGATGTCGATACCCACTACAATCTCGGCGTTTCCTATAAGGAAATGGGGCTCCTGGACGATGCCATTGCCGAGTTCATTCTGGCTCCCGAGGGAGAATCGAAATTCGTACAGAGCCGTTACCTGCTCGGGCTCTGCTATTTGGAGCAGGGTGATTATCAGGGCGCGATCACGGAGATCCATAACGCATTGAATTATTCCATGACCTACAGCGGAAGCGCCGACGAACGCATCGACATGCACTACGACCTTGGTCTCGCCTACCAGGGGTCGGGCGATGTCGAGGCCGCGCTCGCCGAGTTTCAGGAGGTATACAACGCCGACCAGGGGTATCGTGACGTGGCCTCCAAGCTCCAGGAACTCAGGCAGGGGCAGTCCGTTTCCCTGGATCAGCTGAAGAACGACATCGAGCGGGATGTTTCAGCCAGGTTTATCCAGGAGGGCGAAAAAATCGAACGCCAGGAGAAGAGCAGAAAAGTCGAGAAGATAAAACAATAGCCTGCACAGCGTTTGGGCAGCTGACTAAATATTATGCAGACCCCGTTGTTTTTCCAGTAAGTAACCTGCTGAAAAATCATACAATATAATTTAGCATTGGAATTGCTATATATTATGCGCTCAGGAGGTATGGTTATGAAGAAGATCGAAGCTGTTATAAAACCATTTAAGCTCGATGAGGTTAAGGACGCGCTTAATGCCATCGGCATTCAGGGTATAACCGTCACTGAGGTGAAGGGGTTCGGAAGACAGAAAGGCCATACCGAGCTGTATCGCGGCGCGGAGTATGTTGTGGATTTTCTGCCGAAGGTGAAACTCGAAGTGATCGCCGCCGACAATCTCGTGCCGAAGATCATCGAGACGATTGAGGCCGCGGCCAAGACCGGGCGCATAGGCGACGGCAAGATCTTCGTTACACCGGTGGAAGAGGTCATCCGCATCCGCACCGGCGAACGTGGGGAAGCTGCAATATAGAACAGAATACAGGAGTCAGAAGCCAGAAGACAGAAGAAAAGCGAAATCCTTCTGACCTCTGACTCCTGGCTCCTGACTTCTTTATTTTATTTAAACAGGAGGATACAATGAAACCCAAAGACGTAGTTGCGATGGCAAAAGAGAACAAGGCAATGATGGTGGACTTCAAATTCATGGATTTTCCGGGGCTGTGGCAGCATTTTTCCGTGCCCGTGGAAGAACTGACCGAGGCGATCTTCGAGGAAGGCCTCGGCTTCGACGGTTCGAGCATCCGCGGCTGGCAGTCCATTCACACGAGCGACATGCTGGTCGTGCCCGACCCGGAGACCGCGGTGATGGACCCCTTCACCAAGTATGCGACGCTCTCGCTCATCTGCAACATCGTGGACCCGATCACCAAGGAGCGCTACTCCCGCGACCCTCGCTTCATCGCCCAGAAGGCAGAGGCTTACCTCAAGTCCACCGGCATCGGCGACACCAGCTACTTCGGACCTGAACCGGAATTCTTCATCTTTGACGATGTCCGCTTTGACCAGAACTCCCATGAAGGCTACTATCATATCGACAGCTCCGAAGGCATCTGGAACTCGGGCCGCGTCGAGAACCCGAACCTCGGCTACAAGCCGCGCCACAAGGAAGGCTATTTCCCGGTGCCGCCCATCGACTCCCAGGAGGACATCCGCTCCGAGATGGTGGCTGAGATGCAGAAAGTCGGCATCTACGTCGAGCGCCAGCACCATGAAGTGGCGACCGCGGGCCAGGCCGAGATCGACATCCGGTTCAGCAACTTGGTCAAGTGCGCGGACCAGGTCATGATGTTCAAGTACGTCATCAAGAACGTGGCCAAGCGGAACAACAAGACCGTGACCTTCATGCCGAAGCCGCTCTTCGGCGACAACGGCTCGGGCATGCACTGCCACCAGTCCATCTGGAAGGGCGGCAAGCCGCTGTTCCACGGCGACCAGTATGCAGGCATGTCCCAGATGGCGCTGTGGTACATCGGCGGAATCCTGAAGCACGCCAAGGTGCTCGCGGCCTTTACGAACCCCACGATGAACTCCTACAAGCGTCTGACCCCGGGCTTTGAGGCCCCGGTGAACCTGGCCTACTCGAGCCGGAACCGCTCGGCTTCGATCCGCATCCCCATGTACAGCGCGAATCCGAAAACCAAGCGCGTCGAGGTCCGTTTCCCCGATCCTTCCTGCAATCCTTACATGGCCTTCGCCGCCATGCTGATGGCGGGCCTCGACGGCATCGAGAACAAGATCGATCCGGGCCAGCCGCTCGACAAGGACATTTACGATATGGCGCCCGAAGAACTGGCAAGCGTACCGTCCATGCCCGGTTCGCTCGAAGAGGCCTTGGACAACCTCGAAGCGGACCATGCTTTCCTGCTGAAGGGCGACGTATTTACCAAGGACGCCATCGAGATGCATATCCAATACAAGAGGACCAAGGAAGTGGACGCGCTCCGTCTGCGGCCGCATCCGTACGAGTTCTTCCTGTACTACGACATATAGGATCGCTCCTATCAGTCTAACGCGACCGGGACCTCAGTAATGGGGTCCCGGTTTTTTGGTGTGCCGAGCATGTTCGACAGCTTGGAGGTGCAAGTCCTCTACCCAGCCTGATGGAGGCGAAGGGTTAGCGAAGCGCAAGGGCGTCATCGTGAGATGG
>JAYTJE010000103.1:0-5407 GCA_043731355.1 Nitrospirota bacterium | reverse complement strand
GTCACCAACACCAACAGGGAAAGCACAAAAATCAAAACCTGAAACACCTCAGAAGAAACCTTAATAGGATTTTTCATGTCGCCATTCCTTTATGTTTTTATGGTATTTGTTTTACGGTAAAAACACCCATTAGTTAACTCAACCGGATAGGCATATTCTGCAATTGCTCGACCTTTTCAAGATCAAGGGTCCGCAAAGCCTGTTTTACCGCGAGGTCGAGCTCATCAAGCTCAAAGGGTTTTGAAAGATAGTCGAAGGCCCCGCCCCGGACGGCCCTGACGGCATTGTCAAAGCTCGGGAATGCGGTGGTGAAAATGATCTTCGTCTGGGGATTGCAGCTCAGAATGGAAGCGCAGAGGTCGGCGCCTTCGGCATCGGGCAGCTTTTGGTCGAGCAGCACCACGTCAACCAGGGTCCGGGAACAGAGCGCAAGGCAATCACTGCCGGTGTGGGCAACATGGATCACGACCTCATCGGACAGTAAATAGTCCCTGATGGACGCGCAGAAGTTCCGGTCATCGTCCACGATCAGGATGTTCTTCCTGGCTTTATGCATCATGGCCTCTGGCCGCGGGCAGCTCCAGGGTGACCGTTGTTCCCGCGTTTTCCTGGCTGCCTATCTCGATCGTACCATTCATTTTCAAAAGCATTTTTTTGACAATGACCAGCCCCAGTCCGGTGCCGTGGCTTTTGGTCGTTGAAAAGGGATGGAACAAATGCCTCTTCTGTTCCTCCGGGATCCCTTTTCCATTGTCCATGATCCTGATGATGATCCTGTCCCCCGCCCTGAGCGTTCCGATCCCGATCACCGGGAGGGCCACCCCTTCAAGCGCGTCGGCGGCGTTCGTCAGGAGGTTGAGCAGCACGTGCTGCAGCGCCCGCGCATCGAAATAACCCCGGTCCGCATCGGACCTGAACAGTTTTTTGATCTGGATATTCTTGGCGCTGAAATCCCGCTCCACCATGGCAAGGAAGTTGTTCAAGAACGATTCGAGGTCAACTTCGCCGCATTCCGGGTTCTCGTACATGCTGAAGTTCTTCAGGTCCTTGAGCAGCAGTTCGACCCGGGTTACATCGGAGAGCACGCGGTCGATGAACTCCTCCGTGGTTTCCCTGGAATAAGCGTACAGGTTCTTCTTTAATACCGTGATGGTCGTTTTGATGGAGTTGATCGGGTTCCCCAGCTCATGCCTGATGCCTGAGAAGATGTAGCCCAGATTGTTCATGGTATTGACAGCCTCCGCGATCGCGTTGAGCCGCATCTTTTCGGTGATGTCGGTCAGGTAGATCCAGAGATAGGTCGAGGAGATGACATAGATGGAATACCCGATGAATTTGCCGCCATACCGCACGGTGCGCGATTCGCGGCTTTTTACGGACCTGATCGGCAAGTGAACGTCGGAAAGCAGCAGCGCGGCCAGCGCATGGTAATCCTTCGGCGGGATGGTGTCCTTAAAGATCTCTACGGAAAGTTTGTTCTGGAAAAAGACCTCTTCCCGAACGATATCGAGGCCGACGATGCCGAGGCTGATATCGTCCAGGATGTTCGCATAGATGCATTCGCCCAGACAGGGCGTTTTGCTGATAGGACAATTCGTGCCGGTTCTCTTGTGAGAACAGCTCTCCATGGTTCCGCTACGCTCCACCGGATTATTTATGGCCGTTCAGCAGCAGCCAGTTCGCATCGGCCTTTTTGATATTGCCGGGAATGTCCTTGCTCCATTTTTCATAGGCAGCCGCGCTGCAATTCAGGTAAAGCTTCCCGTCAACGATCTTCCATACTGCAGGGTCGGTCTTGGCTTTCCGTGACTCCGTCAAGGCCCAGGCGCAATAACCGTCATATTGCGGAGCATATTTTCCCGGACTCTCGGAGAACAGGTCCCGGTTCTCTTTGGTGGAAAAATACCAGGTCAGGTCGTGCCACGGGAAGGAAAAAGACTCGTTGCCCTTGAGCGCCTTGCCTGCGGTGAAATAGGCGACGGTGTCGTATCCCTGTATGGCCACCTCATCCACCGGCGACTTTGCGACAGCGACGCCGCCCAATCCGGTCAAGAGCACTACGATCGCAAAACTCATAAGGACCCCTTCGATTGCTTTCTGTCTTTTCATTGCCCTCTGCCTCCTTCTGGGCGGCTTATCCTGTGCCCCGCTATGCCTTCTTTCCAAATTCCGATTTCAATTTCATTGTTCCCATGCCATCGAGCTTGCAGTCAAGAGTGCGGTCGCCTTCGGCTTAAAGCCGTCTCTCGTAGCCGCAGAAGGGGCACCGCCAGGCCCCCTCAGCCTGATGCCACTGCATTCTCTTACGGCAGACCGGGCAAGACTTTTTTTGGGCCGATGGGTGATTATTGGACAGTGATGCTCCTTTTTTTGGCGGCCGGTCTTCGTTGGAAGACGGGGGTGTCCAGGGAACGGCAAGAGGGGGAGATTGATCCATCTTCGGCTCCGAAACCGGGGCGGATTCAGGCGCGCTCCGCAGTCCACGGTTTTCTTCGCCCTTACTCTGCATGTCATCCTTTTCTGGTTCTTCGTATCCGCAGGCATAACACTGCCACATCTTTGAACTGCCGTAGAAATCCATTCGCCCGCCGCACCTAGGACATTTTTTCTGAAATTTCGTATACTGCGGCGCGGCAGGCCCGCTGATTTCATTTTTCTGATCGTCATCTGTTTTCTTTATGGCGGGAGCGGAAGCCCCGCTGAGCTCTCTGTTCTGTTCATTGCCTGTCTTTTCCACGACGGGAACAGGACTGGGAAGGGGGGGCTGCCGCATGACCGGCTGAGCCGTCGGGATTTCCGCGGCAGCTTCCGCAACTTTTTTTGCGGTCGAGGTTAACTCCGCCCCGAGCTCCCTGAAGAGTTCCCACATTGTTTTCTCGGCGAGTTCCCCTTCCAGCTGACGCGCCGCCATGCCCGTAAGGACCCTTTTTTCTTCGCTCTCAAGCCACGCCATTCGTTCGCGCAGCTTCGCTCCCTCTTTCCGGAGCTCCTGGGTCGTGGCTTCCATGAGCTTCAACTCGCCGCGCCAGTCAGGGATGGCGGGTATTAAGTTTTTTTCGAGCAGGGTCAGCTCCTCAAGCTGCTTGTTGACGGCCGCAACGATCTCCTCCCGGCTGAGCCCCGACGTCGTCGACAACGCTTTGATAGCGGCATGATACCGCTGCTTCTCGTCAGGAATGATCTCCCGGAAGGACTCCTCGAGTTTTCCGAGTTTTCCGAATGGGGCGCTTTCGCTTTCCATTATTTTTTTTATTTCCGCGCGGAGACAATTGATTTTAGGCGACAGCTCACCCTTCGATTTATCAAAAAGATCGGCAACGATCACGGAAAGGATTCCGTTCATGGTCTTCTCCTCAGCGTCCGTTCATTTCCGCGCGGTAAAGCCGATGTCGGGACCAGCACTGAGCGGGCCGCGCCCTCTGCGGAATTCCTCATGAATATATGCCCTCCGCGGAGCGATGTCAACGATATCGAGCGGACCTCACCCCTTCATCGCTTCCAACTCGTCCCACCGCTTATACGCAGCCGCCAGTTCCTTTTCCACGGTCTCAAGCCTTGCCTTGGCCGATGCCACCCTGGCTCCGCTCTCTTTATAGAACGCCGGATCGCCCATGCTCGCAATGAGCTGCCGCTGCTCAGTGTCGAGTTCCTCGATCTTCCGCGGCAATGCTTCGAGCTCCTTCTGTTCCTTGAAGGTCAGCTTGCGCGGTTTCTCTTTCCGCGCCGCGGGCGCGGTCTTCTTTTCTTCGGTCCTGACTTGCACGACAGGTGTTGCGGCTTCTTTCTTGTTCCTGCTCTGGCGCAGCCAGTCGTCGTACCCGCCTACGTACTCATTCACCACGCCGTCGCCTTCGAACACGAGCGTGTTGGTAACGACATTGTTGATGAACGCGCGGTCGTGGCTCACGAGCAGCACCGTGCCGGGATAGTCCATCAGGAGCTCTTCGAGCAGGTCGAGCGTCTCCATATCGAGATCGTTCGTGGGTTCGTCGAGCACGAGCACGTTCGAGGGCTGGGTAAACAGCTTCGCCAAAAGCAGCCGGTTCCGTTCTCCGCCGGACAGGACCTTCACGGGGCTGCGCGCGCGGTTCGGAGCGAACAGGAAGTCCTGCAGATAGCCGATGATATGGCGTTGAATACCGTTGACGGTCACCTGATCGCTGCCGTTGGCCACGTTGTCCCGCACGGTCTTCTCGTCGTCGAGCTGGGCGCGGTGCTGGTCAAGATAGGCCACCTGCATGTTCGTGCCGAGTTTGAGTTTGCCGTTCCGCGGCTTCAGCTCGCCCAGCAGGATCTTGAGCAGCGTGGTCTTTCCCGAGCCGTTCGGCCCGATGATGCCGACCTTGTCACCCCGGATGATGGTCGTCGAGAGGTCGCGGATAACGACCTTATCGCCGTAACTGTGGCCCACGCCCTCCGCCTCGACCACAAGCTTGCCCGTGCGCTCCGCTTCCTGGATCTGGATGTTGACGGCGCCGATCTTCTCGCGCCGGGCGCTTCGGGTCCGCCGCAGTTGCTCGAGCGCGCGCACACGGCCTTCGTTCCTGGTCCGCCGCGCCTTGACGCCCTGCCGCAGCCAGACCTCTTCAACAGCGAGCTTCTTGTCGAACTTGGCGTTCTCCACTGATTCGGAATCGAGCGCCGCCTGCTTCAATTCAAGATAGGACCGATAGTTGCCGGGCCAGCTCGTGAGCCTGCCGCGGTCCAGATCAACGATGCGCGTGGCGATCTTCTGGAGCAGCGCCCGGTCATGGGTCACGAACAGCAGTGTGCCGCCGAAGGTAAGCAGGAACTCTTCGAGCCACGCAATAGCGGTGATATCCAGGTGGTTGGTCGGCTCGTCCAAAAGCAAAAGGTCCGGCTCGCCCGCCAGGGCCTTTGCCAGCAGCACCCGCCGTTTGAGCCCGCCCGAGAGCTCCGAGAACTCGTCCTCTTCGGGAAGCCGCAGCCGCGTCAGGATCTCGTCCACCTTCTGCTGCATCTGCCACCCGCCCGCGGACTCGAACCGGTGCTGCACGTCCTCGAGTTCGGCCATGAGCTTATCGCTGTGGTCGTGCGCCAGCTTCGCGCTCACGTGATGGTAGGCGGCAAGCAGCTTGCCCTGCTCCCCGAAGGCGGAGGAGACCACGTCGAAGACGCTGCCGAACAGCGCCTGCGGCACTTCCTGCGTCAGGAGTGTGATCTTCACGCCCTGCTGAAAAACGATCTTGCCGCCGTCCGGCTTCACTTCACCGGTGAGGAGCCGCATGATGGTGGACTTGCCCGTTCCGTTCCTGCCGACCAGGCAGACCCGCTCGCCGCGGTCGATGGAAAGGTCCGCGTTCTCGATAAGAAGAGGCCCGCCGAAGCTGACCTTGACGCTCTGTAAACTGACTAAAGCCATGAAATACCCCGTTCTTTACTGCCT
>JAYTJE010000102.1:0-6933 GCA_043731355.1 Nitrospirota bacterium | reverse complement strand
AAAACGCCTTGTACTGCAAAGGAAATCCGAGTTTTTCATGGTTATTTTGAGTATTTTTTACTGAGTCGCTGTGAAGCGACTTTTTACGAATGCATCAATATTGATATCCGAGACCTGTCGAAGGGCATCGGCAACGAAATCAATGTTCGCTTTTTTGACATCCTCGCTCTTGATCACGACGACATCACTCGTTGTATCGCCAACCGACTCTTCTATTCTGTCGGCGGTTACTTGTACTTCCTTTAACTGTACCTGTGTTTCCTGGGCATGTGCGACGGCAGACATCAGCAGCACAAACGACAACCACACACCGATCACGATCTTTTTCATGCTATTCTTTCTCCTTCTTTCGAGGTTGTGGGAACGAGAGGTCTCCTGGCTTAGGACGTCCTACTCACCGGCCTTCCCATCCCTGGCGGGACAGTGGCATGCTCGGCTTTCGTTTCCATTACAGTTGCGCGACAGCTGGGGATTTGCACCCCCTTCCGCTACTCTATTCCCGGTTTGATCGTATTCATTGCTCTATCGTACTGACAATACCTTGTCTGTTTTTTGGTGACCACCTCCTTTTTCAATTGACGCGCTGTGCTCCCCTAAAACCACTTCTCATGCGTGATATAGGCTTCACCGCTATCGGACGTTCTGACCTCGACATCAACGTCAAAAGCCCGTCTGATCATCTCTTTCGTCAAGACTGTTTCGGGGCTTCCGCTGCCGAGGATAGCCCCTTCTTTGATCACCATCACCTTTTCGAACTGGAGGGCGATATTGATATCGTGCAGCGCCATGATCACGGAGATGCCCTTCTGTTCCTGCAGTCCCCGGAGCAGCCGCAGGAACTCGATCTGGTACCGGATATCGAGGTTTGCCAGGGGTTCATCAAGAAGCAGGACCCCCGCGCCCTGGATCAAGGTCATGGCGATAAAGACCCGCCGCCGCTCGCCGCCGCTCAGATTCGTAACGTAGGCCGATGCCTTCGCCGTCAGTCCCACCATGGATAGTGCCTCATCAACGGTCATCCGCGGCGGAATATCGTAGGGATAGAGCCCCATGCCCACGATCTCCCTCACCGTGAACGGAACGTTCACGTCTAATTGCTGCGGAAAATAGCAGAGCAGTTTCGCCCGGTCCTTGTTCCGGTAGCTGCCGAGCGGCTTGTCCCAGAGCCTAACGCCTCCCGACGCCGGCTGAAGCATGCCCGCAGCCAGCTTCAGGATCGTGGACTTCCCTGACCCATTCGCTCCCAAGAGGCCGATGAACTCGCCGTTCCCGATGGTGAAGGAAAGATCATGAACGATCAGCGTATTGCCGGGATACCTGAATGATACGTCTTTCAGTTCTATGATCGGGCACTTATATGCTGAAGACATCTTTCCTCCGGAGGAGATACAGAAAATACGGCGCGCCGATAATTGCTGTCACTGTCCCTGACGGTAGCTCCAGGGGCGGAAGTATGGACCTCCCGATCAGATCGGCCAGACACAGGAAGGCCCCACCTGCCACTGCAGACGCGGGGATCAGCACGCGGCTGTCCGCGCCGAGGAGGAAGCGGGCTATATGCGGCATCAAGAGCCCGATGAACCCGATGGTCCCGCCGAGCGAGACCGAGGCCGAGGTCATGAGCGCCATTGCAGCGAACATGATAAGCCGTTCCTTTTGGACCGCGAAGCCGAGGCTGTAGGCGAATTCGTCGCCCAGGATCAGCGCGTTCAACGCTTTTGACCGCCAGAGCGCAAGGCCGAGTCCGGCAATGACAAAGACAGCTGCCGACGGAATAAGCGTCCAGTCCGCCATGGAAAGATCGCCGAACATCCAAAGCACCACCCGCCGGAGACCGTCATCGCTCGATACGCTCATGAGCAGCATCAGCATTGCGCTGAACAGAAAATTCAGGCCGATCCCGGCGAGCAGCAGCCGCTCGGGCCAGAGCCCTCCCCGCTTCATGCCGAACGCACCGACGAGAAGACTGACCAGCACAGCGCCGATGAACGCGGTCACCGGGACGCTCAAGCTGCCGAAAAAATAAAACCCGGACATCAGACCAAGAGCGGCAGCGAGGGAAGCTCCACTTGATATGCCGAGAATATAGGGGTCGGCAAGGGGGTTCCTGAGCACACCCTGCAGGATAGCTCCGGAAGCGCCCAGGGCCATGCCCATGAGCATGGCCACGACCACCCGGGGCAGACGAATGGAGAAAAGGATCTCTCGTTCCGTGTTGCTCAGGTGAAAGGGATTGATCATCCGCGGCCCCGCAAAAAGGGCCAGCACCAGGATCAAGGCCGTAACAATGATAAACATCACGAATCTCATTGTTCGCATGCGGTAAGCTCCTCAATGCCCTTGATGACTCGGGGCCCCAGCCGGTATAGGTTGTCGCTGATGTAATAGATCGAACCGTTCTTAACAGCGGGAACCGGCGCCAGCCGGTTAAGGATCTTCCGGGAAATATCCCGGATGTCCATGCCTGAAGCCTTGCCAACGAAGATCACATCAGGGGCCTGGCGAATGGCCTCCTCAATGGAGTATTTCGGGTAGGAGGTTTTAGCCGTCGCCGCGATATTTTCGTATCCCAGCAGCGCGATGGCGTCATCCATGACCGTGCCGGGACCCGCAACGATCAGAGGTTCGGGCCAAACGATGAACAGGACCTTCAGAGGCATTGCGGATTTCGGATTTCGGACATCGTGGTCTGTGACCATTCCGGATTTTCTGGATCTTACAGTGCTGATTCCGGTCTCTATCTCACGAGCGAGCCTGTCCGCTCTTTCTTTAACTCCCACGACAACGCCCATATCGCGGACCCCCTGGGGAAGCTCGGCAAGCCTTCGCGCCGTGAAAACGTAGGTCCGGATCTTAAGCGAACGAAGCCGGGCCTCGAACTCTTTCGGGTTGCCGTCCGTGGTCATGACGACCAGGTCAGGTTTCATCGTAACGACCGCCTCAAGCGAAGGATTGGACATGCCGCCGATCTTCGGCTTTTTCTTTGCTTCTTCAGGGTAGTCGCAGAAGGTCGTAACTCCCACGATATGGTCGCCAAGACCCAACGCAAACAGGATCTCGGTTGTGCTCGGCGCAAGCGACACGATCCGCTGGGGCGATGACAGGGGTCCGGCAAAAACAGCTGAGCAGGTCATGCTGAAAAATGCGCCTATGATGAGAAACTTTTTCATGTGCAGGCCGAAGATTGCGTGGCTTTCCTCACTATGCATTTTAATATTTTGACCTCACGGGACGAGAAGGAGACGCGCCGTATTTCCGGCTATCTTTTTTGAGTCTCACGGGTCAGTGCAGTATACAATAGTCCGTCAACCTCGTCGATAAGCTCTTTGAAGAGCCCGCCGTGGCTCTTTGAGCGAGAGAATAACTCCTCTCTGATCATCTGGATTTCCGGGTCGTCGCATCGTTCATAGGTGAGGTGAGAATTCTGCATGGCAAAGCGTTCCCGTAGCAGGAGGCCCTGTGCTTTTGCGACAAAAGGCAGCAGCAGATCCCTGGTCCGTTCCAAACTTCTGTCAAAATCAGGCCTTTCCCGCATCCTGGTATGAATCTTCAGCAGTTCAGCGAGCTCGCTCACCATGACAGACAGCGCACAATATTCAAGCCCCCGCACTCCGCGTCTCCACTGCAGGAGCATGGGATTCCGCCAGAACCAAAGAAAGTTCCGCAAGCCGAGGTCGATGAGTCCGCCCACGGCGGTCTCAAGTTCCGGCAGCAGGGGATGGCCTGGTGCCCCGCGCTCATGCCGGTCCGGGCTTTGGGAAACTGCCGCATCGGCTGTTTGCTGATCGCATCCCAGGTACCGCCAGACATTGCCAAGCGCCTTTGCCCCGTTGCCGTCTCCCGGCGTATCGAAATGAACAAGGGACAGAAGCACCTTCCCCTCTCCGAACCGTCCCTCGATAACGGCGGGCTCGCCGAAAAGCCGTTTGGGGTCCAGATTGATCTGGTAAAGGCGCTCCAGCTCGGGCCAGCTCCCGGCCGCAGCCGCGTCTCCCACGTTCACGTCGGAGCTGAAGGAGTCGGGCAGTGCCTCACCATAGGTAGCGAGCACGTTCACCGGCCCGTCGATCACGAATTGAGATGGCCACCAGGCATGGAACACCGGCTCGGCTATTCCCTGCCATAGGTCATGAGATGACGCGGCGAGCGCGATCCTGCCGCTGAAGCTCGGCACCCGGTCCTTCGTCGGACGCCGCTTGATCGGCACGAGACCGATGCCGTCCATGGTTGCAAGACCTGCGCCCCCGCAGAACCCGAGATACGAGCCGCCGTCGTGGACAAACCGTTTTATTTCTTCAATGCTGTCGCTGCCGAGGGCCTTTATTTTGTTCGATGCCCATCCGCCGGGGACGAACAGCAGGGAGTAACCGGACAGTTTTCCCTTTTTCACGTCCTCTGAGCGGATGAGGTCGCAGGCCAGACCGCAAGCATCGAGCGCCTTGTGAGCCATCACGCCCCACAGGAAGGACTCGTCCCAAAGAAACGCGGCCCTACCGCCCCGTGCCTGGCTATCAGATGGTGAACTTGTTCTCATACCCTCTCGGCGTTACCATCAGATGGTTCCAGACGAATGTTTTTGAGTTGCCGATGATCACCGTAGTCTGCATGTCGATGTCGCTGTCCTGCATATTCTTCAGGTCCGTCACGAGGACCGACTCATGCTCGCGCATCGCGCCTTTGACGATGCCCACGACCGTCGTGGGCACACGGTGCTTCAGGACGATCTCACTCGCCCTGCCGATGTGGCCTGCCCTGCCTTTGCTCCGTGGATTGTACAGGACGATCACAAAGTCAGCCGCTGCAGCGGCCTCAAGCCGTTTTTCGATCACTTCCCAGGGCGTCAGCCTGTCCGACAGGCTTATGCACGCAAAGTCATGCATCAGCGGCGCGCCAAGCCGCGATGCACTTGCGTTCAATGCCGAGATGCCCGGAACCACCTCGACGGCAGGCAGAGTCCCGCCTTTCCTCTCTTCCGCACGCAGTAGTTCAAACACCAGCCCTGCCATGGCATAGACCCCGGGATCTCCCCCGCTGATCACGGATACGGTCTTGTTTCCGCGCGCGAGTTCCATTGCCTTGCGGCACCGGTCTACCTCCTGTGTCATCCCCGTGGAGAGGACCTCCTTGCCTTGCAGAAGCTCAGTGATCAAATCGAGGTAGGTGCCATAGCCCACGATAACGTCGGATTTTCTGATAGCTTCCCGCGCGGCAGGCGTAACATGCTCAAGGTTTCCCGGTCCCGTGCCGACGATAAATATCTTGCCTGTCTTCGGTTCTGCCTCTTCTTTATTCCGCACTCCGCATTCCGCATTCCGCATTGTTTTTTTCTCCGCTACCGCCACGGTCACGTTTCCTTTCTTTTGCTTCGGAACGAGCAGCCTGTCCGTCCCCGCAGCCAGGAGCGCTGACGGTTCCGCCACGGCATGGGCGCCGGTGGCCCTGAATACGGTGTCGGATCTTTCGGTCCCTTCGACGCGGTTCAATTCCTCCGGCGGGAAAGACCGCAGGGGGAAGCTGTACTTTTCCGCAAAAAGCTTGAGCCCCGGTTCATTGGCTTTGATGCTGATCGTTGCAAGGGAACCGACGGATGAAAAAACGAGGTTATGTTCCTCGAGCGTTCCCCGCACCGCAGCTTCTATTTCGTCTCTGGAGGCGCCGCTGTTGCAGCCGATCCCGGCGACAAGGTTCACGGGCCTCAGGTAGACCTGGCCTTTCACGCGGCACGCATCCGTGGAACATCCTTCACCGGTTATGGTACATCTCGGAGAACCGGCATACACGTCCCTGCGATTGGTAATAATGGCGTCGGCGAACCGCGGATCCGCGACCTTCAGGAATTCATCGGGAAAAACAAAAGGAATGTCGGAATAGATCCGTAGCCCGCCGTTGTTCACATACCGTGTGCCGACCTGAGGGAGGTCGTGCCAGTTCTCGATGATCAGGTCATGGTCCCTGGCCCAAAGGTCGAGGGACGGGAGGCCGTTCACATCCGAAGCAGTGGTGATGATTGCCTCACCCCCCAGGAAGCGGGCTATCTCACGCGCCAGGTCGTTCGCGCCTCCCAGGTGTCCGCCGACCAGGCTCACGGCATATTCCCCCGCTTCATCCAATACGACGATCGCAGGATCGGTCTTCTTGTCTTTCAATAGAGGAGCAATCGTCCGCACAACGATGCCGGAAGCCATGATGAAGAGGAATGCATCATGCCTGCTCCACAGGTTCACAACAATACCCGGAACGAACTTGACTATCTCCGCATCAGGCGACAAGATCTTCAGCCGCTCCGCAAGTTTCAGTCCATTGTCAGTTATATATATGATCGCCGTTTTTTTCATTCCGCAACCCGAATTCCGCATTCCGCAGTAGGTTCACTTCCGGTACTCATGCTTGAAGTCCTTATGATAGAGTTTCGACTCTTTTCCCAGCGACGTTTCGGACGCGCGGAGCGATTCTCCCACATAGATCAGCGCGGTTTTCCTGATGCCCGCGTCCTTCACCAGCCCGACGAGGTCCTGTACGGCGCCGCGCAGGACCTTCTGTTCCGGCCAGGTTGCCTTTTCAATGATCACCACCGGGGTGTCTCCGGGATACCCCTGCAGCAGTTCCTCCCGCACTTTTTCGATCATGCCCACGCTCAGGAAGATCGCCATGGTCGCACGATGGGATGCGAGCAAACCAAGCCGTTCAAGTGCGGGAACCGGGGTCCGTCCCTCCATCCTCGTAAAGATGACAGTCTGGCTGATTTCAGGAATGGTCAGCTCCTGGCCCAGAATCGCCGCACCCGCCATGGCGGATGATACGCCGGGAATGACCTCATAGGCAATGTTCAAATCACGGAGCCGCTCGATCTGCTCGGATATGGCGCTGTAGAACGACGTATCTCCGGTATGGAGCCTTACTAATCTCTTGCCGCTCTCCACGGCTTTTTTCATG
>JAYTJE010000101.1:0-7555 GCA_043731355.1 Nitrospirota bacterium | reverse complement strand
CATCTCGCTCATCAAGCCCCAGTTCGAGGTAGGGAAGGGCCTCGTGGGCAAGGGGGGGATTGTGCGCGATGAGGGCGCACGAAGCACGGCAGTCAAAAGAATCGAGGATTTCATCCGAAGCATTGGCCTTGACGTGAAGGGTGTAATTCCTTCACCGATTCAGGGTCAGGATGGGAACGTGGAATTTCTTATTCACGCTGTCAGGCGTGAATAAGAAATAGTTCGGAGCAATGAGTTCGGAGTTAATTGATTCACATGTGTTTCTTGTCGCCTTTCTTGCGTGCCCAAGAAAGGTGACCCAAAGAAGGGCACCCGGCGAAAATTCTTAACGCCATGCTCGGTCGCCCTCGGTACATTTCGGAAACTCGCCGATAGAAATTTCTTTGTCCACCAGTCCCTCTCCCCTCGGGGAGAGGACAAAAATGGCAAATCAGTAACGAATTCAAATGCGTTTGTATTATTGCACCAATTCCCCGTCCCTGATCTCGATGGTTCTGCCCGCTCGCCCGCTTCGCATTCTCCTCGCTGTGCGTCACCATGACGATCGTATGCCCGTCCTTGTGCAGGCCTTCCAGCAGTTCGAGCACCTTGTCCCCGGTCTTCGTGTCGAGATTGCCCGTCGGTTCGTCCGCGAGGATGAGCGCGGGCCGGTTCACGAGCGCCCGGGCGATCGCGACGCGTTCCTGTTCGCCGCCTGAGAGCTGCGAGGGCAATCTGTTCGCCTTGGCTTCGAGGCCGACCCGGGACAACGCCTCGAGCGCCTTGGCGCGGTCGGTCCCGTTCAGCCCCGGCTGGATCGTGAGCGGCAGCAGCACGTTTTCAATGGCAGTCAGATAAGGGACGAGATAGAAAGACTGGAAAACGAAACCCAGGTACTCGCGCCTGAAGTCGGACAATTTGTTCGGCCCGAGGGCGCCCAGATCGATCCCGTCAATGGCGACCACGCCTGACGAGGCTTTGCTCAGTCCGCCCACCAGCGACAAGAGCGTACTCTTGCCGGAACCGGACGGGCCCATGATTGCCACGAACTCTCCCGATTCGATGCCGAGCGAGACCCCCTTGAGCGCGGCGTACTCTTCATCGCCTGCGTGGAATATCTTCTTTACATTGTTCAGTTCTATGAATGCCATTCTGTTTCCTTTTCTCTGAAGCTGTACACTCCGAACTCCGAACCCTGAACTCCGAACTTCGCTTTTTACAGCGTCTTCAACGCCTCGACCGGATCGAGCTGGCCCGCCCGCACCGCGGGATAGATGCTTGCCAGGAGCCCCACCACGACCGATGCGCCGATCGCGCCAACAGCAAGCAGGGGATCGAAGGCAAAGGTAAGATTGTAAGCGCTCATGAGATAAGACGCCACGAACCGGGGACTGACGATGCCGATGGCGTAACCCACGACGCCCGCGAGCAAGCTCACGATGAACGCCTCGGTCAAAAGCACCTGGATGATGTGACCCGTTTTGATGGTGTGTATCCGGTCCACATCCAGCAGGGTGAGCTCACGACCGCCCGTATTCACCGCCGAAACCGTAAGACCTCCATAGGAGAGCGGCAGACCTTCGGAAGAGGGATCTTCACCTCGCCGGCCTGTTCGATCACCGGCACGGCGTTGTTCGTTCGAACCGACGCGTCCCGGTGCGGAGCGAACTGGGGATTATAGTTCGGTGATGCTCCCTTTCCAATACCTGAGGAAGCATTTTTTTGTCATTCCTGATGATGTCCGACCGCAGGCTGTTTATGCTGCTGTTTGCCTGCCATGCTGCAGCCATCTCCGCACCCTGTTTTGCCGCCGTTCTCGGCCAGAGCGATCCGGATCGTGGAACCGGCAGACGCATCCTGGAGCCATTTGCCGACCGCTGCGCGCGCAGTCATGAGCTCGGTTACGGAGGGGGAGATCTTTTCGCTGATGAATTTTTTTATCAGCCAAGCAGCAGCATGGGTACCAGGATAACGATGAACCAATATGCTTTCCGTGATCGTGCCGGAGCAGCCGCGGGGCCAAGGGGTTTGCCGCATTCAGCGCAAAAAAAAGCATCAACATCGTTCGTATGATTGCAGTTGGTGCAGAGCATAGTAATGACCTCCATGGCTGCTAATTAGCAATACTCTTGCCAAGAGTGTATTACACGATAAATCAACGGGATGGATCAAAGACCCTTGCTATCAGGCACAGAAGTCTGTGGCATTTGATACAACGGGTTCATGAGAAGGGACAGCCTGAGGGCGAAAAAAACGTGGATGAGTGGTGTGCGGAGATGAGAAAACAGGTATTTACCACGGGGCTCGGGACCCGCCCCAACGACCACGTGATCAGCGGGACCGCGCAACGCGCTCTCCACCCGCGTCGGCCCTCCTGATCGACGATCCTTGTAACTGGCTATACCGCCCGCCCGGGAGGGCCGGCCCTTTTTACCAGCAGAAGACCTTGTCGCTGGCGAAGACGTCCGCCACGAGCTTGTCATAGGACACGCCGCCCTTGGTGAGGTCCACCGTGGTGACCTGGTGTTTTGCGGCGTGTGCTGCGATGATTTTTTTAGTGCTTGCATCAGGCGCTTTTTTTACAATATGCAATATCTTCACGATACGAACCTCCGTTCCGTTAATAAGGGACCACGAAGTCATAGTCGAGGAGTTTTGCTGCCATGTCCTCGATCGTGACAACGGGATACCCGTTCTCGGCGTTGTTTGAATAGACCTTGAGTTCAAGCTCCGTTACCAGTTCCAGCGGCTGCGCCACCGCGGGGTCGGCCTTGTCCAACTTGCGATCAAGGATAAAGACATCTATCGTATCGTCCGCCAGCGTCAGTCCGCCAGCGACGCGAAGCGCCTCGGCCGGCCGGTCCCGCACAATGACCGCTATTTTTTTGGTATCACTCATCGTTCACTCCCGTTCTTGCGTAAAGTTTAGAACACGACCACCCGCGCACTGTCGTGCAGCATGCCCGCATTGTTATACTGGCTGCCATACGAAATGCCTTCCGTCTTGCCATGAATGCCGGCCCGTTCGCAGCTGTGGTCGCAGCACGAAAACTCAATGCCACCCGTCTTAAGCAAATCCAGGAACTTTGGATTCTGCGTGAAGCGAACGCCTTCGTCGGTCATAAAGATCGTGACCGCTTTTCCAGCCGCGCGCGCCGCCTTTGCAACACCGGCGATGTGCTCCAGATTTTCATACTTCGTGACCATGATACCGAGCATTTCTTCCGCCATGCTGAATCACCTCCCTCTGTTTTTCGTATTATCCCCGACCCGTGCCCATTTTGCAACAGTTGTTTTACCGGGAACCATGTCAAAATAAAGCCGGACAGGATCGCTCCTGTCCGGCCGCAACGCTAACGAGACTAACTATCCATGTCCTGCATCGGTTTGATCAGCATGAAATACACCATGACCCAGTTGCCCAGAATGATGAACAGGTTCGCCACCCAGCTGGAGACCGCCAGGGTGGCCACGCCGGTCAGGCTGTGGCCGATATTGCAGCCGCCGCCGAGCTGGGCGCCGACCCCCATGACAAACCCGCCGAGCATCACTTTGATGAGTTCGTCGGCCGGCGGGACCTTGAGCTTCACTTCTTTCAGGAACTTTCCGCTTATGAACGCGCCGATCGGCACCGTCAGCACATAGAGGGCGCTCCAGGAGATCGTGACGCCGAGAATGCTTCTGGTCTCCGGTTCAGCTGCCTTGGAATCGCCAAAGAGCACACCCAGAAAGAACTCGCGCACCGGACCGGTAAAGGAAAGACCGCGCGCCCTGCCGGTGCAATAGTCGGAGGCCCAGAATGCCGCCACGGCAATGACGCCGACCAGAAGGCCGGCAACCGACCAGGAGTAGCCCTTTTTCGCTTTCTGAAATGGCTTGCCCTGGTAGACAAAGTAAAAAATCGGAATAACGACCACGGCGATGACGATCCATTTATTGACGCCGAGAACATTGTCCAGCGTCGGAATCTGGTCACCGCCGACCGATACCTGATAGGTCGTCAACAGCTCATAGACCGGCTTCAGAAAACCGAACTTCGTCATCGCAATGCCGAAGAAGAACCCGAACACTGCAAGGACGTATGCAAGGTTTCCTTCGCCCACACGATAGAGGATTCCGCTCCCGCACCCTCCTGCGAGCACGATTCCGATGCCAAAGATGAATCCGCCGATAATGTTCGCAAAGGGCACAAAACCCTGACGATACAGGCTGTTCGCAACCATTACCCCGTTCTCATTGACATGCTGCTGAAGCCAGCCCATGTCCTCTATGAGATTCGCGCCGAGCATCGTAACGGCAACGGCGAGCAGATAGGCGCGGAGCATCGTATAGTCCTGAAAGAGTATTTCCCGATACGCGGAGTTCACGCAGAAACGGCCGCGCTGCAACACATAGCCGAAGGCCGCGCCGATCAGCAGACCGGTCACAATAAATACCAGTGTAGAAACCATTCTCCCCCTCCTTAGATTCACTCCCCCTGCGGTTGTTTTGCTTCTCCCCCCGTGAAACCAGGACCGGTCCTTATGCCTTCTTGATGTACAGCTCCCACATGCCCTTGTCCTCGAGCTTTACCGCCTCAAAACCAAAGTGGTTCTTCTCGGCATAGCGAGGGATGCTGTCTTCGGCCGAGGCCGGAGCATCGCAGAGCACTTTGAGCGTCTGGCCGCTGGCAAGCTTCTCAAGCGCTTTTTTGGTAAGGAGCAACGGGTAGGGACATACTCGGCCGAGCGTGTCGAGCGTCTGATCTGGTGTTGCGGTCTTGATGGACATGGTATTCCTCCTTGAAATAGGGTGCTTGAAATTCGGACCGTCGGGTGGATCGGTCCGTTTATTACCAGGCGGAGCGCGGGAAGCGTTGAGCGTATTGTCTGAATTACCGCTCACCGGTGTAGTAACTTATCAAAAACCAGGAAACATGTCAATACTCGTTTTGTTGATTCACATATGCGAAACAGGAAGATTGTCTATTTGCGATTATTATAGGCCCGTGCGAACCTCTTATAAGAGGGACAGCACGGTCAACAGAATGACCGCGAGGAGCAGGCTGAAGCCGGTGACTGCGGCGGTTTTCCGCGACCGCAGCGTGGTCCCGCTGCCGCTGTCCATAAAAGGCGCCAAAAGCAGCGCGCTGAATGCCAGTCCCGGCAACAGCACTGCGCCGACAAAAGTCCAGGCGCCAGGGAAATATTTCGAGAGCTGATAGAGAAAGAGAAAATACCATTCAGGGCGCGGGCTGTACTGCGCCGCAAAGTTGATCTCCCTGCCGATGTCCGCGGGGAACAGGACCGCAAGGACCAGGACCGCTTCCAGGGTAAACAGCGCGACCACCGTGATCTCGAAGAGATAATAGGGGAAAAATTTGTTTTCTCTGGTATGGTCCATGTTATTTAGTCTCAGGTCTCAGGTCCCAAGTCTCAAGTTTTTTCATTGGACTTCACATTCCGCAATCCGAAATCCGCAATCCGAAATCGACTCACATTCCCCCTGACACCCCGAGCTTTCGGATAATATGGAAATGGACCCAGAGAAAGAACGCAGTGAACAGCGGCAGCCAGAGGATGTGCATGCTGTAAAACCGCAGCAGGGTCTGGCCGGTCACGTCGATGCCGCCGCGCAGGACCGATGCCAGGGCTGGGCCGATAAAGGGGATCGAGCCGAGCATGTTCGTGCCGACCACGGTCGCCCAGTAGGCCTTCTGGTCCCAGGGCAGGAGGTAGCCCGTGAAGCCGAAGCCCAGCGTCAGGACGAGCAGCAGGGCGCCGGCCACCCAGTTGAGCTCGCGGGGGTTCTTATACGCGCCAACGACAAAGACCCTCAGCATATGCAGCACAATGGTCACGACCATAAGGTTTGCCGACCAGTAATGTACGGACCGGAGCAGCCTGCCAAGCGGCACCTCCCGCTGCAGGCGCTGAATGCTCCGGTAGGCGTCCGCGTCGGACGGTGTATAGTACAGGGACAGCAGCAGCCCGGTCAGGACCTGCATGACGAAGAGCGTAAAGGTTATACCGCCGAGGCAGGTGAGATAGTTGATCCCCGCGGGCACGGGCTTGTCCAGTACCCGCCGGTGCCTGTTCGTGAACCCGAACCGGGCATTGATGAAGTCTAACCATTCCATGGGCTATGCCTTGATCCCGACCATGACCATGCTGTTCTCGATCTTCGATGGAAACCGCGCGAGCGGCGCCGGCGGCGGTCCCGCGATATTGTTGCCTGCCAGATCATAGCGTCCGCCATGGCAGGGACAGATGAATTCCTTTTTGCTCCGATGGTAGTTGACGAGGCACCCCAGGTGCGAGCAGGTCGCGGACAGGATGGTCAGCCCGTCCGCCGCGACGACGATGAAGAGCCTGACGGTTCGCTCTTTGCCGCTGGTCAGATAGCGAAGCTCCATTTTTTTGACGCCGGCGCGCGGCAATTCGTCTTCAAGCAGCAGCGGAAAAAAGACGAGCTGGCCGGCAGTGCCGCGCAGAGGGGAAAAGATGCGCACCGCGGGGACCAGAAAGCCCAGTCCCAGCATGAGCAGCAATCCGTACAAAGCTCTGGTGATAAAATCCCTGCGGGTGATCTTCATGCTGGAGCATACTACGACAGATGCGAGGAGAGTGTCAATCGGAAATCAGGTCTTCGTTATTCTTACGGATCTGAATATTCTCTTGCGGTTTATCACTCATTCCGTCCGCCGTTCTCAGGCCTTCGAATTATTTTTTTGAAATACGTGCGGCCCCGCACCACGTCCAGCTCTATCGTTCTTCCCGGATCCAGGGCCTTCATTGCGCGGATCAGATCGCCCGCCTCAGCCGCCGCCTGCCCGTTAAATCCCGTGATAAGGTCGCCCGGCCGGAGACCGATCTTCCGCGCTTCCTTTCTCGGATCTACGGTGACGATGATGATGCCGGGCTGGTGGTAAGGCGTATTCTTCTGTAACCAGACAACCAGCTCAGGGTCCCGAGGCGCGGTAGTCATATGCAGTCCCGGCCAGCCGGAGCTTTGCAGCAACCCTCTGCAGCCCTTGTATTGCGCCGCTGTTTCGCGGTAGCCCTCCAGCGAGAACCGACGCGTGACCGGCGGCCCCTGGGGACTGAAAACCATGGTCACCAGGATCGCGCTGCCAACCTCGAACTGGCGATGCAGCGCGTTGCTGTCGTCCTCGGAAAAGACCATCATGCGGTCATCGGGCCCGGGCTCGGGATGCGCGATCGCCGGGTGATCGTCAACGTTGATGCTGATCGCATCCGGCGCGCGACGGTCGAAGGGGACCTGGTCGCTCTGGAGCAGCATGCGGCCCTCGGACTGCACACCCAGCTCAACGCTGCTTTCCGCGTCGCCAAGCCCAGTCCGGACCAGTTGGGGACCGGACGAGGCTGAACAGGAATACTCGTGCGTTTCCGGATCAAGGCGCCAGGCAAAGCGCCACTGCGCGTCCGCGACGGAATGGCACAACAGAAGCCATGGCAGGACCAGCAAAACAGATTTCGTCATCACTTCCTCATCCGGGAACGACTCTTCGCAAAAAAGCCGAGAGCGCGAAGGCGGTCCGCGGCGCCTCCTTTGCACTCCCGGCATTGCGGGTATG
>JAYTJE010000100.1:0-2782 GCA_043731355.1 Nitrospirota bacterium | reverse complement strand
TTTTTCCCATTATCATGCTCTGCGAATATGACCATACCACTAAACCGCTCATCCGGCTTCTATCCGTTGACTTCCACGACGTTATTGCGGAATTGCTGCGTCAATTAGTTGGAAATTGACAAGCCTATCCTCAAAGAGTATAATTCTCACGGATGAACGGACAACTTCATTTCCGGTAAAGGGCCATGAAAGAAGAAAAAACCATCTACAACATCATACTGATCGCCCTCCTTACCCTGTCGGCATATTTTCTTGCTGATACCGTTGACGCCATGATCGGGAGGAGCCTTGAGGCCGCGCCGCGGATCACCTCGCCCCTGGAGCGCAGCCGTGCGGCGCTTGAACCGCGGCGGGAGCTGAGCGACTATACTTCGATCCTTGAGCGAGGTCTGTTCGGCGAAGGGAAAGGCCCGTCGGGCGGGCCGTCCCAGGTTTCGGCGCCGTCGGTGTATGTCCTTATCGGGACCATCGAGGGCGAGCAGTTTTCCGGCGCCGTGCTCGACAGCCCCGCGAACCCGCAGGCTTTTTACCGTTTGAACGAGAAACTGCCCGATGGCTCCCGGATCGTAAAAGTGACGCGCAGCAGCGTTTCGCTGAAGCGGACGGACGGTTCGGTGACGGTGCTGGAGATGCTTGATGAGACGAAGATCGTCATGGCGGATCCTTCCGCGAAGGCCTCGTCCGGGGTGCGCCAGTTGTCCAAGGACAAGTGGATGCTGGACCAGCGGGAGGTCGCGGCGAGCACCGAGAATATGAGCCAGATTCTGACCCAGGCCCGGGCCCTGCCGTACATGGAAGCGGGGAAGACCATCGGTTTCCGCATCAGCGAGATCGTCGCCGGAAGCATCTATGAAAAGATCGGGATCAAGAACGGCGATGTGATCCAGAAGGTCAATGCGCAGGACGTCGACGATCCCGGCAAGTTCTTTCAGCTCTACCAGGGGCTGAAGGAAGAAAAGAGCATTTCGATCGATCTTATGCGCAACGGTCAGCGCCAGACGCTGAACTACGAGATCCGCTGATCCGGGAACGGAAACACCGGCAACGTTTTTTCCTCAGGGTCCCGTCAGTGCCATAATCCTAAAGTGTTCATGGAGTCACCGTGTTTTCCCCGAAGAGGTAGTGTGATACTTACCCGGACAAGCCGGAACCAAAGCCTTTTCACCACGAAGGGCGCGAAGAGCGCGAAGAAGATGCCGAAGGCAGAACCAAAATAGCGCTGTTAACTTCGTGTGCTTCGTGTTTTTCGTGGTAAATAGCGCTGCTCTTTTGAGAAGAATTTGTTTCTTTCGTTACTAAACCGGAGGCCGAGCGTGAAAAAAACAATGGCCCTGCTCCTTGCGGGGCTTGTCATAACGAGCGTCATATCCGCACAGGAAGTTGCTTCTCCGCCACTCTCTGTTCAGGATGAGGCGCCGTTAATGCCCCCTGCACAGGAGGGGGTTGCTCCGTTGCCTTCTTCCGCGCCGGAGGTTGCCTTGCCGTCTTCTCCCGTACCGGTGGTTGCCCCGCCTCCTCCGCCCCCTCCCGCTCCCGCATCCCCGGCAAAAAAAATTGAAATGCCGAAGCCGAAAGCGGGCGAGGATTTTATCGCGCTCAACTTCACCAACATCGAACTCAGCGCGCTGATCAAAGTGATGAGCGAACTGACGCGCAAGAACTTCATCCTCGATGAACGCGTGGCCGGCAAAGTGACGCTGATGACCCCGACGCGGATCTCTCCGGCTGAGGCCTACCAGGTGTTCCAGTCCGCGCTGGAGATCAAAGGGTTTACCGCCATCGAGGACGGCAGGGTCATCCGCATCATTCCTTCGGCCCAGGCCCGGCAGAGCGGCCTCAAGGTGTATCAGGACGGCAGGTTCGGCGGCGAAGGGTACGTGACGCAGCTCATTCGCATGCTCTATGTGAACCCGCAGGAGCTCACGCGCGCGCTGACGCCGCTGATGAGCAAGGACGGCTCGCTGATCGCCTACGCGCCGACCAACTCGATCATCATCACCGACTCGGTGTCGAACATCAGAAAGATCGAAAGCCTGATCCATGCCATGGACGTGGCCGCCACCGAGGGCAAGGGCAAGATCAACGTTTACTATCTGAAACATGCCAATGCCGAGGAAATCGCCAAAGGCATGGCCGCGCTCGTATCCCGTATCCCGGCCGCGGCCAAAGGCGGGGCAACGACCGATCCGGCAAGCATCCTCGAAGGCGCGGTCACGATCTCGTCGGACAAGGCGACCAACTCGCTGATCATCGTGGCCTCTCCGGGCGATTACGAGACCGTCAAGGAAGTGATCCAGAAGCTCGATATCCGTCGCCGCCAGGTCTACGTCGAAGCGGCGATCATCGAGATGAGCCTGCAAAAACAGCGCGAGCTCGGCTTCGAGTTCATGTACGCGCCTTCACAGATCCAATCAGGCCCCGGCGCCCCGGTCACTCCATTAGGCGGCACGAACTTCGGCGGCATAGGAAACGTCATAGCGGGCGGGTCGGCGGCGCTGGGCTCAATGAACGGCCTTGCCATCGGCGCGATCAAGGGGACCTTCCGCTATAACGGGACCGATTATTTGAACATCGGCGCTCTGCTGCGCGCGCTTCAGACCGACAGCGATGTGAACGTGCTGTCCACGCCGAACATTCTCACCACGGACAACCAGAAGGCGGAGATCATGGTCGGCCAGAACGTGCCGTTCACGGTCGGCCAGACCCAGAACGCGACGACCGGATCGCAGGGCATCTTTAATACGATCGAACGCAAGGATGTGGGCATCAAGCTGTCGATCAC